>JABDRA010000022.1 GCA_013041995.1 Anderseniella sp.
GGTGTTCTACGCCCAAGAGCATTCATGTTAAAAAGAATGTAAGTATCTGTTTTTATTGTTATTTTTGGTAGCGGGAGAGGGACTTGAACCCCCGACACGCAGATTATGATTTAGTCTAGTGTTTGAAGCACCCTGCCCCACCATTCCCCATCTGATCCCATCAAGCGATTGGAATGGGTGAGTAATTCATCTTCAAACCACCCCATATGATTTCAACTCACCCCATTCAAACTGACCTGCTCCCCTGAAAAGTCCTCGGTTTGAGGTTAGTCTGTTCTCTTGAGAAAGGAGACGGACGATGAAGCGATCAAGGTTCAGCGAAGAACAAATCATAGGTATCCTGAAAGAGCATCAAGCAGGGCTTTCGGCATCAGAGCTATGCCGCAAGCACGGCATAAGTGATGCGACGTTCTACAAGTGGCGTTCCAAATATGGCGGCATGGAAGTGTCCGATGCCAGGAAGCTCAAATCACTTGATGATGAGAACCGCAAGCTGAAGAAGCTGCTGGCCGAGCAGATGCTCGATAACTCGACGTTGAAGGAAGTGCTCGGAAAAAACTTCTGACGCCTGGTGCAAGGAGAGACGCCGTGGACTGGGCTATGAAGAATAAGGGACTGTCGCAGCGCCGTGCCTGTGATCTGGCAGGGATAGACCCGCAGGTCTATCGCTACCGTTCAAGGCGGCCTGACGATGAAGTCATCCGTGGCCGCCTGCGCGAGCTGGCATCCGAACGTCGCCGGTTTGGCTATCGTCGCCTCATATCCTGCTCAAGCGTGATGGCTTCGACGTCAACTGGAAGAAGCTCTACCGGATACACCGGGAGGAGCGACTCACTGTGCGCAAGCGGGGCGGCCGCAAGCGTGCTTTGGGCACCAGATCGCCGATGACAATCCCGCAAGGCGCCAATCAGCGCTGGAGCCTGGACTTCGTATCCGATGCGTTGCTGGACAGCCGGCGGTTCCGCACTTTGTGTGTCATCGATGACTTCACCCGGGAGTGTCTGGCCACCGTGGTTGATAACTCGATCTCTGGCATTCGGGTTGCCCGCGAACCTGAGTATCGCGGCTAATGCTGGCATTTGCGGACGCGTAGGGTTTTTCTTTGAAAAATGCCCAGAAAGAGATGGTCTGAGATCAACTCGCGCGCCACAAAACCGCAATGGGCAGCATCCGGACGAACCGCGTAAAAATTGACCGAACAGCAGGTTGCATAAATTTCCCTTTTGACACAGCAGGTTAACAAGATCCCGATTCAACTTTGCTGGCATAGTTGTTGCTTTGTCCATAACGCACTGGATGAAACTTAACAGCTTGTATCAAAATGAAACGGGTCTGCGGCAATGACTGACGACGAAGCTGCAACGGATAAATTTGAGTTTGAAAAACAACTACCGACTGGAGACGGAACCAAGAAATTTTGGGACGAAGATGCTGCCTATGAATTCATCGAACAGCGCGTTTGGCCCGATGGTCCGGTTTGCCCCCACTGTGGCGGCATGGACCAGATAGGACGATTGCAGGGCCAGAGCACTCGAGCGCGCACCTATAAGTGCTATAATTGTCGAAAACCGTTCACCGTTAAGGTCGGCACGATGTTCGAGCATAGTAAAGTCCCAATGTATAAATGGCTGCAGGCCATGGTGCTCTGTCGTGGCCGCAAACATCACATCAACGCCAACCAGGTCGGCAAGGTCTTGGGAGTGACATTCAAGACAGCCAAGACCATGTTGACACTCATTCGAAACGAGCGCGCGGAACGGTGACAAAAGGTAAGGGATGCTGATGGGCGTTGTCTGCATTTGATGCTGTGGACGGCTCCTCCGCCAGCATCGCGATGTGCCAAGTTGCGCCTGATCTCAACGAGTACCGAGAGTCCAGTCCGGGGACACAAGTTTGCCATTTGTAGATGTTGGGCGAAAGTCTGCAAAGGGCTAATTTCGTTGAAAAAGTCGGTTCAGAAAGTTGTTTTTGAGATGTTTGAAGAATAGTTGAATTGCGTTCGGTTACGCGGTTTGTGGCTGTTTGTTAATTGGGAAGAGTTTTGCCAGCTTTCTGAGGTTCTGGGCGGTTGCTGCGAGGAGGAATTCATCGTTTGCACCACACGGCCCTCGCAATCTGAGCCGCCTCAGAC
>JABDRA010000028.1 GCA_013041995.1 Anderseniella sp.
CTGCAACTTCTTCCAGTACTGTCGCAATGCGCTCGGTGCGTTGATCATAGGAAAGTTCAGGTTGCTGGATCAGCAGTCCTTCCTCGACAATCTGGCGTATCGACATGCGCGGTGACAGGGAGCCGTAAGGGTCCTGAAACACCACCTGCATATCCCTTCGCAGCGGGCGCATGTCCTTCTCGGTCTTGCCGTCTATCCGGTCACCCATATAGACGATTTGACCTTCCGAACTGATCAGCCTGAGCAGTGCCAGACCCAGTGTCGTCTTGCCGGATCCGGATTCGCCGACGACACCCAGTGTCTGGCCTGCCCGCACTGTGACGGAAACGTGGTTGCAGGCCTTGACATAGCCTACGGTCCGGCGGAAGAAGCCGCGCTTGATAGGGAACCAGACCTTCAGGTCAGTTGTCTCAACCACAACCGACGCTGAGGCGTCGGACTTGGGCGGCTTGCCCTTTGGCTCCGCTTCCAGAAGCATCTTCGTGTAGCTGTTTTCCGGCCTGGAGAAAATTTCCGCAGTAGGTCCGGCCTCGACTATCTTGCCCTGCTGCATGACACACACATGGTCCGACACATTGCGCACAATGCCCAGATCATGGGTGATCAGTACGACCGCCATGCCGAACTCTTTCTGCAGGTCGCGCAACAATTCGAGAATCTGCGCCTGCACCGTGACATCAAGCGCCGTGGTCGGCTCGTCGGCGATCAGCAGTTCGGGGTTGTTGGCCAGTGCCATGGCAATCATCACGCGCTGGCGCTGGCCGCCGGACATCTGGTGCGGATAGGCGCCAAGCCGGCTCTCGGCATCGCGAATGCCGACTTTTGCCAGAAGTTCCAGTGTGCGTTCGCGCGCCTGGGTTTCACCCATGCCCTGGTGCACTTCCAGAATTTCGCCGATCTGCCGCTCGATTGTATGCAGCGGGTTGAGCGATGTCATCGGCTCCTGGAAGATCATGGTGATGTCATTGCCGCGAACCCGGCGCAAATCGCTTTCGTCGCTGTCCAGCAGTTCTTCGCCCTTGAACACCACAGAACCGGACGGATGATGGGCAGCCGGGTAGGGCAGAAGCTTCAGAATGGACAGGGCGGTAACCGATTTGCCGGACCCGGATTCACCCACCAGCGCAAGTGTCTCGCCGCGTTTGACCTCGAATGATACGCCGTTTACAGCATGGGTTACCGTATCGCCCTGCCGGAAATCCACTGCCAGGTCGTTCACGCTCAACAGCACTTTGTTGTCGGTGCTCATGAGAATGTCTTTCGTGGATCAAAGGCATCTCGTACGCCCTCGCCGATAAACACCAGCAAAGACAACATGATCGACACAACTGCAAATCCGGCCAGACCCAGCCAGGGGGCCTGAAGGTTTGCCTTGCCCTGGGCCAGGAGTTCACCCAGCGAGGCTGAGCCTGGCGGCAGACCAAAGCCCAGGAAATCAAGGGCGGTCAAGGTGGTGACGGAACCGGACAGGATGAAAGGCATGAACGTAACAGTGGCCACCATGGCGTTTGGTAAAAGATGCTTGAACATGATCTTGCGATCGCTGAGACCCAGCGCGCGTGCGGCCCTGACATATTCAAAATTTCGGCCACGCAGGAATTCTGCCCGCACTACGCCGACCAGAGCGGTCCACGAAAACAACAGCATGATGCCGAGCAGCAACCAGAAATTCGGTGTCAGGAATGCCGCCAGGATAATCAGCAGGTAAAGCGTCGGGATGGATGTCCATATCTCGATAAAGCGCTGGAACAGTAAGTCCGTCCAGCCACCGAAATAGCCCTGGACGGCCCCGGCTGCCACCCCGACAATCGACGACAAAACCGTCAGGACAAGCCCGAACAGGACCGATATGCGGAAGCCGTAAATCAGCCTGGCAATGACATCGCGGCCCTGATCATCAGTGCCCAGCCAGTTCATGTTGCCGACGACGCAATTTATATCGTCAACGCCCTTGTCATATCGTACGCAGGCTTCTTCCTTTGACAAGGATATGGCTGGTGGTGACGGGGCAGGGCTTGGCAATTCATTGTTGACGGTCTGATAGCTGTAGCGGATCGGCGGCCAGATCATCCATCCGCTGGCGTTGACCTCTTCCTGGATGAACGGGTCGCGGAAATCTGTCCGCGCAAGAAACCCGCCGAACTTGGATTCCGGATAATCGGCAAATACCGGTAAGAGTATCTCGCCCTTGTAACTCGCGATAATCGGCCGGTCATTGGCGATAAACTCTGCCAGCAAGGATGCGATGAAAAGGAACAGGAATATCCAGAATGACCAGAACCCGCGCTTGTTTGCCTTGAACATGGCAAGCCGGCGCTGGTTGATACCGGACAACCGCGACGGCTTTTGCGGTTTCAGTTCGACCTGATCAATGGCAGTGCTTGCGTCCATTGTCACACCTGCCGCGATTCAAAGTCGATACGCGGGTCAATCCAGGTGTAGACCAGATCCGTCACCAGGTTCATGAACAACCCGAGCAGGGAGAATATATACAAGGTGGCAAACACCACCGGATAGTCCCGGTTGACCGCAGCTTCAAAGCCAAGCAGCCCGAGCCCGTCCAGTGAGAATATCTGTTCGATCAGCAGCGATCCGGCGAAGAACGCCGAAATAAACGCACCGGGGAAACCGGCGATTACAATCAGCATGGCATTGCGGAAGACATGGCCGTACAACACGCGCTTCTCGGTCAGCCCCTTGGCCCGGGCCGTGGTGACATACTGCTTCTTGATTTCGTCCAGGAAGGAATTTTTCGTCAACAGTGTCATGGTGGCAAACGACGACACCGCCAGTGCCGTCAGCGGCAGAACCAGGTGCCAGGCATAATCCAGCACCTTCTCCCACCAGTTGAGGTCGGCGTAATTGTCTGACACCAGGCCTCGAAGCGGGAAGATGTTCCAGAACGATCCGCCGGCGAACAGCACGACCAGCAGGATGGCAAACAGGAACGACGGTATGGCATAGCCCACGATAATGACAGCAGACGTCCAGACATCGAATCTTGACCCGTCGCGCACTGCTTTTGCCACGCCCAGCGGAATTGAAATTGCGTAGGAAACAAAGGTCAGCCACAAACCCAGCGAGATTGAAACCGGCAGTTTTTCCTTGATCAGCTGCAGAACCGGCACATCGCGGAAATAGCTCTGCCCGAAATCGAACGTGGCGTAGTTCTTGAGCATGATGAAAAAGCGTTCATGGGCCGGTTTGTCAAAGCCGAACTGTTCTTCCAGCTTCTTGATGAATTCCGGATCGAGGCCCTGCGCACCGCGATACTTGAAGCTGCCTTCGCTGCCACCGGCACCACCTGGCGCCTGGCCGCCGCCGACCTCGCCGCCACCGGTGCCGCCGCCGATGCGTGCGGTTGCGCCGACATCGGTGCCTGCCAGTTGCGCGAGCACCCGTTCAACCGGGCCGCCGGGGGCGAACTGGATGATGGCAAACGAGATCAGCATTATCCCGAACAGTGTCGGGA
>JABDRA010000233.1 GCA_013041995.1 Anderseniella sp.
TTATTGAACCCGTATGACTGACCGGGTTTCAATTACTTTTCTATTTTGGTTCGTATAGAAATATAACCAATGGTTATGTGTTCTGTGCCCCAGGCACGCCACACACCGCTCAGTCCTCCGGTTCAACGACAAAGGCAGGCGCCTCAGCGATGACTGCAATCTCGACCAGCCAGTCAGGGTTTGCCAGACCGGATATGATCAGCAGGGTCGAAGCTGCTTCATGGCCCTGCAGCATTTCATCACGCACTTCGCGGTAAATGGGCACACCATCCTGTGTCGTGATGTAGACAGTCATTTCGATAATATCTTTCGCACCAAGCCCCTGGTCGGCCAGGATGGCCAGCACATTGCGCCAGCACTGTTCGTGCTGACCTTTCTCGCTGTCAGCCAGCTTGCCCTTCAGGTCAACGCCCACCTGGCCTGAAACAAACACAAGGTCCTTGCCGGCACTGACCCGCATGGCCTGCGAATATCTGGAAAACGGGGCAGGGGCGTCTGTCGTGTTGATTTTTACAGGCATGGGCATGGACTCCACTTACTTGATTGTCGGCTCGAAACGATGTAGAACAAAAAACGAACAAAAATAACTGGCGGGGCTGTGGACAAGGTATCCAGTACGCTGGCAGGGCAGGGGCGAAAAGTCTAGTGTCTGGCGACAAACTGGTTATGAGGAGTGAGCAACATGGCGGGTTCGATTAACAAAGTGATCCTGGTTGGCAATCTAGGCGCCGATCCTGAAATTCGTCATACGCAGGATGGTCGGCCGATCGCAAATTTGAGTATTGCGACGTCAGAGACCTGGCGTGACCGCAATTCCGGCGAGCGCCGGGAAAAGACCGAGTGGCACCGAGTGGTGATCTTCTCCGAAGGACTTTGCAAGGTTGTGGAGCAATATCTGAAGAAGGGCTCCAAGGTCTATCTGGAAGGCCAGCTTCAGACACGCAAATGGCAGGACAAGGACGGCAATGATCGCTACTCCACGGAAGTGGTGCTGCAGAATTTCAATTCAACGCTTGTCATGCTGGATGGTAGACAGGGCGGCGGTGCTGGTGACAGTGGCGGATACAATCAGGATGGCGGAGCCGACTTTGGCCGTTCAAGTCCAATGCAGCGCCCGCAAGGCGGTGGTGCCACCCAGAAGGGTGGCGATGCTCCCTCGTTTGCTCGTGACGACATGGATGACGAGGTTCCGTTTTAGGCACAGAACGGGCGATCGTCCCGGGGCGAATTTGTCGATTTGAGTCGACTTTCTTAACCTTTCGGCAACCATGCCGAGCTTCACGCGTTGATAACCATGCATAATGCTGCACTGCGGCATTTTCGACGTCGCTTTGCCACAAGATGAGCACATTTGGTGCTCAAACCTGTCGTCAGGGTAAAAATACTGGACTGACTTCCTGGCTGCGAGATCTGCAGGGAGTGAAAATAAAACCGGGGTTTATAAAGATGAAGAAGTTTGTGATCTCTGCTGCGTGCGGCGCATTGATTTTTGCAGCCAATACGAGCCCATCGTCGGCTGGTGAGATGCTGTCGGCGAAGCAGATCAAGAAGTTCATTCCAGGCCGCGCCAAGGCGAAGATCATGGGGTCGAAAGTCACCATGCGCATGAGCCGTGGCGGCTCCCTGTCGGCGAAGTGGGACGGTGAACGCGATACAGGCATCTGGCGTGTGACCAAAAACCAGCTCTGCATCAAGTTCAAAAAGTGGATGAATGGTGCAACCCGGTGTTCGGCAGTTACCAAATCAGGCAACTCCTACCGGGTCGCAGGTATTACGTTCTCGAAGTATTAATCAGATACCGTAACCGATGTCTGCTGTCTCAGGTCGGATTCAGCTGGGAGAGCCAGACTTGTTCGGTGTGATGTTCACCAGACTGGATTTCAATGAACAGACGTTTCACCTCAGGGTGCGCTGTGCGGATGTTTTGCTCAAGAGTATAGATGGCATCTTCCAGCGTGCCCGTATCCATGTCATCGCGGACATCCAGTGACACGGCCAGCAGGACGTCTTCAGGCCCCATATGCATGGTGCGCAACTCGTTGATCTGGTTGACGGCGTCAGATGCGTTGATGACGCTGTGCAGGCTGGTCGAAAACTCCTCCGACACGGCTTCTCCGATCAGCAGGCCCTTGGTTTCGAAACACAGGAAAATTGCGACGCTGCCCAGCAGCAGCCCGATGCCGATGGATGCAGCGCCATCCATCCATGGCAAATCCAGATACTGAGCCGCCAGCAGCCCGGCAAAAGCGATCACAAGACCCGTCATTGCTGCGGCATCTTCAAACAATACGGTAAACAGGCCGGGATCCTTGCTCTGGCGGACGGCGCGCCAGACCGGAATCTTGCCCCGGCGCCGGTTGAACTCCTTGGCGGCGATGAAAAAGGCGATGCCTTCAAACACCATGGCCAGGCCAAGGACGATATAGTTGACGATCGGGGACGTAACGGTCTCCGGGTGCATGACCTTGTGAATGCCCTCGTAAAGCGAAACCCCGGCCCCGACCGAGAAAATCAGCAGCGCAACCACAAAGGCCCAGAAATAGAGCTCGCGGCCATAGCCGAACGGGTGGGTCTTGTCAGCCGGGCGTTCGGATTTTTTCAAACCGTACAGCAGCAACCCCTGATTGCAGGTGTCGACCAGCGAGTGGATGGCTTCCGACAGCATGGCTGAGGAGCCGGTATATACGGATGCTGCAAACTTGGTGCAGGCAATAGCGCCATTGCCGAGCAGGGCTGCAATAATAACCGTCTGCGAACTTCCTGACGCCATGGTGTTTGTCTGATCCGGTTTTGTGATTTGCGGGAGGCTCATTGGAGCCGCTAAGATTCGAATAGAGATTGCATGCAAAAACTAGGGGAAAGCACATGAGGATACAATGTCTGGCACAAGCAATGGTTGTTCTGCTTTTGATGGCAGGTGGTGGCATTGCCGGGGAAGCTGACGTGGTTGGTGCCAAGGCCTCCAAGTCATCTGATGGTACATGGACGTTTGATGTCACCGTAGCGCACGCCGACGAGGGCTGGGACCACTATGCAAATCGTTGGGATGTCGTGGCGCCCGATGGTACCGTACTGGGGACCCGCACGCTGCATCATCCGCATGAAACGGAGCAACCGTTCACCCGCTCACTGCGCGGCGTGAGCGTGCCGGATGGGGTCGTATCGGTAATGATTCGAGCCAATGATTCCGTTCACGGAACCGGTGGCAAGGAGTTTTCGGTCGATCTATCGGAATAGATCAGTTTTACACAGTCAAAACAATAGGTTACGGCGCCCGTTTTAATCCCCGCAAAGATTGTGGCAAAGTTGCTTGCAAGCGCCATATTTGCTAGGTTTCCGACGACAGAATCGCATTGCTGTCATGCCGCTTCGCGCAGGCGTGACATGCCACGAGGAGCCGCCGCTTGAGCGACGACAACGAGATCACACCGCCACCTCCGCCACCCATGGATGAGGCTGGCGTAAGCAGCATTACAATCGAAGACGAAATGCGCCGCAGCTACCTCGATTACGCGATGAGCGTGATCGTCAGCCGTGCGCTGCCAGATGTGCGCGATGGCCTCAAACCGGTACACCGGCGCATCCTGCATTCGATGAATGAAAACGGTTATGACTGGAACAAGCCCTATCGCAAATCTGCCCGCGTGGTGGGTGATGTCATCGGTAAATATCACCCGCATGGTGACCAGTCGATCTATGACGCGCTGGTGCGCATGGCGCAGGAATTCTCGCTGCGCCTTCCTTTGATCGACGGGCAGGGCAATTTCGGCTCTGTTGACGGCGACCCACCGGCTGCCATGCGGTATACCGAAGTGCGCATGGCCAAGACTGCCCATGCGCTGCTGGAAGACATCGACAAGGATACAGTCAACTTCCAGGACAATTACGACACCACGGAAAGAGAGCCTTCGGTTCTGCCGGCGCGGTTTCCAAACCTGCTGGTCAACGGGGCAGGCGGTATTGCCGTTGGCATGGCCACCAACATTCCTCCGCACAACCTGGGCGAAGTTGTCGATGCGACGATCGCAACGATGGAAAACCCGGCGATCTCCATGGACGAGCTCAACGAGATAGTTCCGGGCCCGGATTACCCGACCGGCGGCATCATTCTCGGACGTGCCGGGATCCGTCTTGCTCAGACAACAGGACGCGGATCGGTCGTAACCCGCGGCCGGGCCACGATTGAGGAAATTCGCAAGGATCGTGAAGCGATCATCATTCACGAGATCCCCTACCAGGTGAACAAGTCCTCGATGATCGAGAAAATCGCCGAACTGGTACGTGACAAGCGGATCGAGGGCATCTCCGACATTCGCGATGAATCTGATCGCCACGGCATGCGGGTGGTCATCGAGATCAAGCGTGACGGTGTTGGCGATGTGGTGCTGAACCAGCTCTACAAGTATTCACAACTGCAAACGTCGTTCGGCGTCAATTCCGTGGCGCTGACAGGCGGCCGTCCGGAAGTGATGACGCTGAAAGACATGCTGGTGGCATTTGTTGCCTTCCGTGAAGAGGTTGTCACCCGGCGCACCAAGTTCCTGCTCAACAAGGCCCGTGACAGGGCGCATGTCCTGGTTGGACTTGCCATCGCGGTTGCCAATATCGATGAAGTGATCGCGCTGATCCGGGCTGCACCTGATCCGGCAACTGCCCGTGCCGGCCTGATGGGCCGTGAGTGGCCAGCCAAGGACATGGCACCGCTTATCCGCCTGATTGCCGATCCGCGTCACCAGTTGAGTGAAGACGGCATGTACCGGTTGTCGGAAGAACAGGCCCGCGCCATTCTTGATTTGCGGTTGCAGCGCCTGACAGCCCTCGGGCAGGACGAAATCGGCGACGAGCTTGAAAAGCTGGGTGTGGAAATTGCCGATTATCTTGACATCCTCAGGTCGCGCGCACGTGTTCAAACCATCATTCGTGAAGAACTGATCGCGGTGAAGGAAGAGTTTGCCACGCCTCGGCGTACCGAGATTGCCGATTATCTCGGTGAAGTTGATGATGAAGACCTGATTGCCCAGGAAGACATGGTCGTAACCGTGTCGCACACCGGTTATATCAAGCGGGTTCCGCTGACGACCTACCGGGCGCAGCGCCGCGGCGGCAAGGGCCGTGCAGGCATGCAGACCAAGGACGAGGATTTCGTCACACGGTTGTTTGTGGCCGATACCCACACGCCGGTGCTGTTCTTCTCGTCACGCGGCATGGCCTACAAGATGAAGGTCTGGCGTCTGCCGGTTGCCGCCCCGCAGGCCCGGGGCAAGGCGCTGGTCAACCTTTTGCCGCTGGAAGAAGGCGAGCGCATTACCACCATCATGCCGCTGCCGGAAGACGAAACGACTTGGGCCAACCTGGACGTGATGTTTGCGAC
>JABDRA010000038.1 GCA_013041995.1 Anderseniella sp.
TGTGTGCGTCACGCCGTTTACGCTGTCCGGTGCCATGGCGCCGGTGACCGTTGCCGGTGCTCTGGTGCAGCAGAACGCTGAAGCTCTTGCCGGTATTGCACTCACCCAGCTTGTGCGTCCCGGCGCACCGGCTATCTATGGTGGCTTCACGTCCAATGTCGACATGAAGTCCGGCGCGCCGGCCTTCGGGACACCGGAATACATGAAGGCGGCGATGGTCGGTGGTCAACTGGCGCGCCGCTATCACATTCCATATCGCACCTCGAACACCTGTGCCGCCAATACGCTGGATGCGCAGGCGGCCTATGAAAGCGTGTTTTCCCTGTGGGGTGTCACCATGGGCGGTGGCAACCTGGTGATGCATGGCGCCGGGTGGATGGAAGGCGGGCTGGTTGCGTCACTGGAAAAGTTCGTGCTCGATTGCGACTTGATACAAATGGTGAAATCATTTCTGCAGCCGCTGGATCTGAGCCGCGATGCGCTGGGGCTTGATGCCATGGGCGAGGTTGGCCCCGGCGGGCACTTCTTCGGATGTGCCCACACCATGGCACGCTATCAAAGCGCGTTTTACGCGCCGTTGATTTCAGACTGGCGAAATTTCGAGCAGTGGCAGTCGACCGGCTCTCCGCACGCCAGCGACAAGGCGCAAGACGTGTTGAGACAAGTGCTGAGCACCTATCAGAAACCTGCAATTGACCCGGCTGTTGAAGAGGAGCTTGAAGCCTTTGTTGCCAGGCGTACCGAAGAAGGCGGTGCGCCGACCGACTTCTGATTGACCTTGTGACGCGCCATCGCGCATTCTGCATTGTCCCCGAACCGCCAAACCGGACTGCGTCATGAAATTTGCCTATCTGATCGAACCGCCGTTCAACCGCAAATGCGACGACGGGACGGTTGCCGGATGTGACGTCGAGCTTGCCAGGGTGGTTTTCAACGCCATCGCGGCAGGGCCGTTTGAACCGGTTGAAACGGCATTCGCCGAGCTGTTGCCGGGCGTGGCTGAAGGGCGCTGGCGCATGACCACCGGCCTGTTTGCAACCGAAGAACGCCGGCAGATCGCCGCTTTCAGCCGGCCCGTCTGGGCGCTGCCCGATGGACTGCTCACGGCAGCCGGCAATCCCTTGCGCCTGTCGGGCTACAAATCCGTTGCAGCTTCCAGGGCCTGCAGGCTGGCGGTCATCAGGGATCAGTTTCAGCACCGCTCGGCAGTGCAATTTGGAGTTCCGGAGAACCGTATCCTGATTTTCGGAACCTATACCGAAGCCTGTCATGCGGTTCGTGACGGCAAGGCGGATGCTTACGCCAGTGTGGCGCGCGCTCATACCGGTTTCCTCGAGCAGTATCGCGATCTGGATATGGAGGTGATTGTGGTTCCTGACAGTGAAAAGCAACCGGCCTTCGGGTCGTTTGCGTTCAGCAAGCAGGACAATGAGTTGCGCCAACAGGTGGATGCCGTGCTGGCGGATTACCTGGGCTCGCCTGAACATCGCCGGATGATGGCCGGCTTCGGGTTCAGTGACGTCGAGATTGATTTCGTGGCAAACCGGCATCCGGAATAGTTGTCTTGGACCTTCTGATACTGTTCGGCTCGGCCTTTCTTGCGGCAACGATCTTTCCGGCTCAGTCGGAAGCCGTATTGCTTGTGTTGCAGGCAAAAGCTTTGTCGCCTGACATGCTGCTGCTGGCCGTCGCCAGCCTGGGCAATACGCTCGGGGCGTGCGTGAACTGGGGGTTGGGCAGGTTTGCATCCAGCATGCGTGAGAAGTCCTGGTTCCCGGCGAACTCCAGCCAGTTGCAACGCGCAGAAAACTGGTACGCGCGCTGGGGCGTCTGGTCGCTGCTGCTCAGCTGGATGCCGTTCGTGGGTGACCCGTTGACCGTGATAGCCGGCTTGCTGCGCACACCGTTCCTGATTTTCGTGATCGTCGTGGCGATTGCCAAGACTGGTCGCTACGCCGTGTTGCTGTGGGCTGCCGCCGGCATGTAAGAATGACGCGGTGACAGTGCACCGCGCCATTCTCCCGTTACGGTCCTCAATCAGGTTAGCTGTTGAGGCCGTGCATTAGAAGGTCGAGGAGAAAACGACGGCTTACCTACCGCCGCTGACCGGACCTCTGCCGAAACCACGGCCGTACCCCCGATACCCGTAGCTTCTACGCAAGCCGTAATCGCGATAGTAATAGGGAGACGCATAATAGCCGTGACGGCCGAAACCACGGCTGCGGAAGCCCCGGCGGTGGCCAAATCTTCTGTGCTGGAATTTTCGGGACCGGAAGCCGCGTTTGCGTATGTGGGCCTTTATTACCTTGCCTGTTGTTGTCTCAAGCCCTGAATGTGCAAAAGCTGCGCCTGGCACCGGTGCCTCAGACGCAGGAGGTGACACAAAGGTTGCGAAGGCGAGTGCGCCCGCAATTGCAAGTCCGGTCACGGTAGTCGAGTTGATCGAGTTAAACATGAGCTATTGCTCCTTTTCGGTTCGGGACGAACCGGCGGGGGATTCGCTGCATTCCTGCTAGGTATGATTAATGCCTGGCCGGAAAACTTGAGCGGTCTCGCCAGTTCTATTGACCCGACGCTACGCCTTCGATGCACGGATTGGGAAATCAAGCCACATCACTTGGTCGGGAGACAGGTTGATAAGCAGCACACGAGGTCGTGTCCCGCCTGTTGATTATTGAAGGATGCAGCAGCACGTGACACGATGCTGGTTCGAACGTCATTCTCCATGCAGGATACTCCCCGACAATGAAAACCATCGACTACTACTATTCCACCCGCTCAAATTTCACGCTGCTTGGTGCGGGCAGGCTCAATGCGCTGGCTGCGAAGTACAAGCGTCGCATACTGCATCGGCCCGTTCTGCTGTCGGAGACAATGAAGCCGCTGAAGTCGATACCGTTTCACAAGCGGCCTGCCATCTTGCGTAGTTATGCCATGCACGATGCGTTGCGCACGGCTGAACATCTGGGGATTCCGCTATTGCGCGAGCCGGTGCATCACATGGGGCCTGTCGAACTGCCGTCGGGCATTGTCATTGCCGGGCAGAACGCCGTGCTGCGCGGTGAGGAGGGTGATGTGGACCAGTTGAGCGTTCAGGTTCTGGAAGCGCTCTGGTTGCATGACCGCGATATTGCCGATGAAGCTGTTGTGGCTGAACTGGTAAAGGCAGCCGGTTTCAAAGACGCAGACGCACTGATCGCCGAAGCCATGACTGACGCCACCCAAGCTGAACTGATGCGCAACTGCACCGAAGCCATCATCCGCGGTGTGATCGGCGCACCGACATACTTTGTCGGTGAGGAAATGTTCTACGGCCAGGACCGGCTCGACTACATGGAACGGGCGCTGAGTAGCTAGTGTCAGGACCCTAAGTCCGCCCCTTTTTCGCCGTTGCCAGCAGTTCTTCGACTTCGGAAAAGCTGGCCGCATACTGGGCATACTCAAATGTGCCCTTGTCGCGCAGTTCGCGTGCGGCCTGCAGGAACCCGCCGATCGCTGCACGGGCTAACGAGGAACCGGTTGAAACGCGGCGCACACCGCATTCCAGCAAATCGGTCACAGTGAAATGCGCAGCCGCCGTTCCGATCACCACATTGACCGGTTTTGTAACCGCGTCACACACCCGCTCGATGTCTTCGATGGACGACAGCCCTGGTGCATACAATACATCGGCGCCTGCGGCCTCGAAGGCAATCAGGCGGGAAATCGTGTCGTCAAGGTCACGCCGGCCATGCAGGAAATTTTCCGCACG
>JABDRA010000049.1 GCA_013041995.1 Anderseniella sp.
ATGTCGTCCAACTCGACCAGCGCCGGCACCATGGCGCTGACCATCACCTTCAAGAGCGGCACCGATCTGGATGATGCCCAGGTTCTGGTGCAGAACCGGGTGGCGATTGCCGAGCCCCGCCTGCCCGAGGAAGTCCGCCGCGTCGGCATCACCACCCGCAAAAGCTCGCCGAACCTTATGATGGTCGTTCACATGCTGTCGCCCGACGACAGTCTGGATCAGCTCTACGTATCCAACTATGCCCGGAATAATGTGCGCGACGTGCTGGTGCGCCTCGACGGTGTTGGCGACCTGACGATTTTCGGGGAACGGGAATACTCTTTACGTGTCTGGGTCGACCCTGAAAAACTTGCCTCTTACAGCATGACATCTGCAGACCTGCTGGCCTCGCTGAGAGAGCAGAATGTCCAGGTGTCCGGCGGCGCAATCGGCGCCGAACCGGCGCCGAGCGACACGGATGTGACCTACACGGTAACGACGCAAGGCCGGTTTTCCACCGTACGCCAATTCCGCAATGTGATCGTCAAGGCTGGCGATGACGGTCGGTTGATCCGGCTGCAGGACGTGGCGCGGGTGGAGATCGGCGCCAAGAGTTACACGACCAACTCGTATCTCAATGGCAAGTCGGCAGTTGCGCTCGCGATTTTCCAGCGCCCGGGCACCAATGCGCTGCAGAGCGCGGATGAAATCATTGCCGCCATGGAGCAGTTGAAGCCGTCGTTTCCGCCGGGCATCGAATATCAGATCGTCTACAACCCTACCGAGTTCATTTCGGAATCCGTAAACGAGGTCTACAAGACGCTGTTTGAGGCGATCCTGCTGGTTGTACTGGTGGTTATCGTTTTCCTGCAATCTTGGCGCACTGCGATCATTCCGATCGTGGCCATTCCGGTGTCCCTGATCGGCACCTTCATGGTGATGCTGGCATTTGGGTTTTCGCTCAACACACTGACCCTGTTCGGCCTGGTTCTTGCCATCGGCATCGTGGTCGACGATGCCATTGTGGTTGTGGAAAACGTTGAACGCAATATCGCCAACGGAATGTCACCCAGAGAAGCCTCGCACCAGACAATTGATGAGGTTGGTTCGGCCGTCATTGCCATCTCGCTGGTCCTGGTTGCCGTGTTTATTCCGACCGCCTTCGTGCCGGGTATCTCCGGTGCGTTCTACAAGCAATTTGCCATCACCATCGCCACGTCTACCGTTATTTCTGCGATCAACTCGCTGACCCTGTCACCGGCGCTGGCGACGTTGCTGCTGAAGCCCCATGATGCGCCCAAGTCCAATTTCTTCCTGGCCCGGATGGGCAGTTGGGCAGCAGACAAGTTCAATTCCGGCTTTGACAGAACGAGCAACGGGTATGCCCGTGCCGTTGGATTCGTGTCGCGCCGCACCGTTATGGGCCTGGTGATCTACGCCGGTCTTATCGGCCTGACCGTGTGGACCTTCGGCAAGGTTCCCGGCGGATTTATCCCGCAAACTGACCAGGGCTACGGTATTGTCGCCATTCAGTTGCCCGATGGCGCATCTCTGGATCGCACCGACAAGGTGGTGCAACGCGCAACCGAGATCATCAGGGAAACCCCCGGGGTCAAGGATGCCGTCGCCTTTGCCGGCTTTTCGGGGGCGACGTTTACCTCCGCCACCAACGCCGCAGCCATATTCGCGACCTTTGACGACTTCGCCGAACGCAATCAAAAGGGCCAGTCTTCACAGCAGATCATCGGGTCGCTGTTCGGACGTCTGCAACAGATCGAGGAAGCGTTCATCATAGCCATTCAGCCGCCATCAGTGCGTGGTGTCGGCCAGGGCGGCGGTTTCAAGATGCAGATTCAGGAGCGCAGCGGCACCAAGATGGACCGCGCGCTGGCCGCCGCCTTCGCCATGATGGGCCAGGCGCAACAGACACCCGGTGTATCGCGTGTCTTCACCACGTTCTCCAATTCCAGCCCGTCCTACTATCTGGAGATCGACCGGGTTAAGGCCCAGCAATTGCAGGTGTCCATCGGAGCAATCTTTGAAACGCTGGAGCTCAATCTTGGCTCATCGTTCGTGAACGATTTTACCGCGTTCGGCAGGCGCTATGATGTGCGCATGCAGGCAGATCAGTCATTCAGGCTGGAAAGAGAAGACATTGCCCGGCTCAAGGTGCGCTCGACAACCGGCGCGCTGGTGCCGTTGGGCACCCTGGTGGAAATCCGCGATACCAGCGGCCCCTACCTGGTGCAGCGCTACAACCAGTTCGTGTCAGTGCCGCTGCAGGGTTCAACCGCGCCCGGCGTCTCAACCGGTGAAGCGCTGGAGATCATGGAAAACCTGGCAGCGCAGAATCTGCCACAAGGCATGACGTTTGAATGGACCGAACTGGCACTGCAGGAAAAACAGACCGGCAATACAGCCTTGTTCCTGTTCGTGCTGGCCATTGCGGTAGTGTTTCTGTTGCTGGCGGCGCAGTACGAGAGCTGGACCTTGCCCATGGCAATCATGCTGATCGTACCGCTGTCTATGCTGTCTGCCCTGCTGGGGGTCATGCTGCGCGGTATGGACAACAACATCCTGACCCAGATCGGGCTGATCGTGCTGGTCGGGCTGGCGGCCAAGAACGCCATCTTGATCGTGGAGTTTGCCAGGCAGGAGGAAGATGACGGCAAGCCGCTTCTCGACGCCATTGTTAACGCCTGCCGTTTGCGCCTGCGTCCTATCCTGATGACGGCATTCGCGTTCATCCTGGGTGTTGTACCACTGGTTATTGCAAGTGGCCCGGGTGCGGAACTGCGTCAGGCACTTGGTACAGCGGTGTTCTTCGGTATGCTCGGCGTTACCTTCCTCGGTCTGTTTCTGACCCCGGTGTTCTACGTGGCGATCCGCGCCTTGTCGCAACGCCTGTCGGGCAAAAAAGCCAAACCGGCCGTTGCCGACGACACTGTGATTTAGGTTCTGTCAGCTAGTCTGAAAACACGGCGATGGCCGCAGATATCAGTTGCATCAATTCAACCTCCTTGCCCGGTGTGTTCACCGCAATGCGGGTATGATCCCGGGCAAACTGATCCAGGCCGATTTCGCCTTCCGAGACGGACAGCAGTGCCTCGTAGGAGGCTTCCAGTACCACGTCTGGTGCGCTCGCCTGACCGGCCTGCATCAGGGCCTGCCCTTCCCGTGCCAGCAGCACAAAGGGCTCATCATTGACGATGAACTGAACCTCAAGATCAATATCCTGAGTGATGACCCGTTGGCAGGCGGTGCCCAGCGTAACTGCAACGGTTCGCATATTGCCCGGATCAACCACCTCGCCTTCCGGCGCAAACTGCCCGCCAAACAGCGCCAGGTCGAACAGGATGTCACGGGTTCGTCTGCCAAGGTCCGTCAGCGAATAGAGCGTCGTGCCGTGGGAACCGGCGTTTTTGGAGATCAGACCATCGGCCACCAGCTTGTTTAACCGATCGGTCAGCAGGTTGGCGGCTATTCCGGTCAGCCCGTGCTGCAAGTCTGAAAACCGTGCCGGTCCGGCATGCAGATCCCGCAGGATGAGCAGCGTCCAGCGGTCGCCAATCCGGTCCAGCCCGCGCGCGATCGGGCACAGCAGTTTGTAGGAACGGATTTTGGCCATCAGTACTTCACGGTTTCGTTACTTTATTTTTTAAAGTGATCACTTTATTGCATTAAGCAACCAATCAATAAGGATCAACCGTCATGTCTTCAAGGCCGAAAATTCTCGTCACCAGCGCTGCCGGCAAGACCGGACTGCCGACAACCCTGCAACTGCTCGAAAAAGGCTACCCGGTTCGCGCGTTTGTCAGGCGCCTGGATCATCGCTCACAAACCTTGGAACGGGCCGGCGCCGAAATTTTTGTGGGCAACCAGTACGCCCTGCGGGACATGCTCGCTGCAATGCAGGGCGTCCAGCGGGCCTATCAATGTGCACCAACCGCGCCCAACGGCTTGCATTTCAACGCCGTGTTTATAGCGGCAGCCCATGCGGCAGCTCTGGAACATGTCGTGACACTCAGCCAGTGGCTGTCCAGCCGGGACCACCCGTCTGTGTTCACACGGGAAGTCTATCTCGCCGACATACTGATCGCGATGCGCCCGGGCATGACCGTGACCACGGTCAATGTGGGCTGGTTTGCCGACAACTATCTGATGGTCCTCGACATGGCGGCTCATCTCGGCCTGTTGGCCATGCCGCTGGGCGAGGGAGATGCCAAAACCAACGCACCGCCATCGAACGATGATATCGCCAGTGTCGTGGTTGGCGCGCTGTGCGACCCGGCCAGACATGCCGGCAAAACCTATCGCCCGACCGGTCCTGAATTGCTGTCCCCGAATGATATTGCTGCCGCCGTGGGCAAGGCGCTGGGCCGCCGGGTCAGGTACCGGAACATCTCTGAGAAAATGATGCTGAAGGCGCTCAGGGCGCACCCTCCGTCGAACTATTCCGAAGCCGCCGTGTCGCAACTCGCGATTTATGCTGACGAGTACCGTCGCGGCACATTTGCGGTGAATGCCCCCACGGCCGATGTGCACAATATCGGCGGGCGGCAACCTAAAGATTTTGAGACCATCGTCCGTGAAGCCGTGGCGGAACGGCCGGACCTGCGCCCGAGTTTCGCGCGCTAACTGCAGGCGGTGGCAGGGTTTATCAAACTGCTGGCAACCACGCCGCCCAACATAGCCGCCATCGAGGCCGGCAAGGACTTCGTTCAGCTGAACAATCCGGCGTTCAGTCAGGACGACCCAAACTGGCGCGCCACACATCAAGCCAACCCCGACCGGTCGCGCGAACACCCTGCGCAACCGTCGGCGGTATCACTGCACGCATTTACATAACCCCCTGCTCCCGATCAACCAGGAAACCACCAATGTCCAGTACAACAACACTTCTCGATCGCAACCACCGGTTTGCAAGTGACTTTGCCTCACCCGATCTGCCTATCCTGCCAAAGCTGCGTACAGTGATACTGACCTGCGGCGATGCGCGTGTGGACCCGGCCCACATCTTCGGTATTGAACTGGGCGATGCGGTTGTTATCCGCAATAATGGCGGACGCGTAACCCCGGCCGTCGTGGAAGAGATTGCCGCGCTGTCATTCATCGTTGCCCAGATGGAAGGCGGCGAGCCCGGCCCGTTTGAGCTGGTCCTGATGCAACACACCCAGTGCGGTGCCGAACGCTTCGCCGACCCCAACTTACAAAATGCACTCAGGGAGGCAACCGGCGTCGACGTGTCCTCAGTGGCAATTACCGACCACGAGATGAGCCTGCGCGAGGATGTCGAGCGGTTGCGCAACGCGCCCGAAGTACCCGGATATATCGTCGTTTCCGGCTTTATCTACGACGTGCAGCACGGCACCGTTCGTGAAATTATAACGCCATCAGCGCTGGCGCCGCAGTAACACCGCGCTGTTTGCTGAACGCATTGCGTCAATGTGTGTCTTTTTCGGTCGAACCGGAAAGTGGTTTCATGGCTGTCGCAAACCGGAGACAGACCGCACAATGACGCTGCCCAGGCTGATCGTATGGTACAACACCAAGTGTCCTGTTTGTAATGCCGGTATCGAGTGGCAGTCGAACCGGCTGGTCAAGGCCGCCAGGGCCGGCGCAATCGAATTCCGGGATATCAATCTCGAACCGGACGCACTCAGCCATGTACCCGCAAGCGTTGAAGATGTACGGCGCAGATTGCATGGTGCGGATGCCACGGGGCAAAACTTTGTCGGCGCTGACTGTGCAATCGAAATATGGCTGCGCACGCCCGGCGATGTCTGGCTCGGCAAGCTTGCCGGCTCTGCGGTCGTGCAACCGATAGCCCGCCTGGTCTATGATCGCTTTGCCGACCTGCTATACCTGTGGAATCGCCGCAAAGCTCATTGGTGAGAGAACCAGGCCCTCGCTATAACGGCCTGACGAGATATCCAGCACGTGGAAAATGCACATTGAGATTGCCAGTTTCAGGCTCTGACCGATGCAACGTGATCGTGTCACAGCTTACCGCTGCTACTGTGCCTGCAACCGGCTGTTCGCCGCCATCAACATCCGGAGATACCGCGACCTGCATGCCGGGCGCAAGTCCCTGCGGATCATTGGCATCCCCACCTTCGATCTGGAGAGGTTCACATGCACTGGCGCGGGCAATCGCATCTTGCGGCGACATCTCTGTCATGCTGCCATGGCCCAGCTTACAGACATTGTCTTCCCATCTTTCCAGTGCCGGAAATTCCGACAGGAACGCCGGGCCCTGATCCCAGCGGCCACGCAGAAACCACACTACGTGATAGACTTGCGCATCAATTGCTGCTGGTGCACGCCCGAGCAGGAAATCACGTCCATCACCAAGTTGACGGTCAAGCCAGCCAAGCGGCGCCCGCACTTGGGACACGAGATGTGGCAGTCCGGCATTGGCCGCCTTCAGGCCTTCCGCCCAGTTCTCACCGAGATAGAGCCTGCCGCGATCTGCCGCAAAATCCTGTGGCAGCTTATCGCCCGCCGATCCCAGTACAATCTTCACCCCAAGATCAAACAACCCGCCATCGGTCCACCGGCTGAGACACCACATCAGACCCGCATCTGCACCGGGGAAGAAACTCGGCGACGGATAGCGTCGTTCCAGTTCCCTGATAATACACTGGCTGTCGCAATAGATATCGGCACCGATCTGAACCACCGGCGTGCGCCGGTATCCACCGGTCAGCGCAGTCAGAAACGGCTTCGGTGGCAGGCGCGGAATTTCCACATTGCGCCAGCTCAGGCCCTTGATGCCAAAAGCAACCCGGGCCTTTTCGGCAACTGGAGACTGAGGGTAATTGTGCAGGATGATTTCGGATGCGGGGTCTGACATTTTGCGTTTCTACCGTACCACGCCGGGCAGCTCTTCCAGGCTGTCGAGCAGCATGTCTGGCGTGCCGGGAATGCGGTCATCCTTGAGGCCGTACCGGTCGATGCGGGCAACCTGGAAACCGAAATTTTTCGATGCTTGTGCATCCCATGTATTGGCCGACACGAAACAGATTTCAGATCGCTCCGCGACACC
>JABDRA010000057.1 GCA_013041995.1 Anderseniella sp.
GCCCCGGTTCAATTGAAGCCGAGTTGCTCCAAGGTAAAAAGTCGAGCATTCGCAGGGGATCCTGGCGGATTGTCCTGTTGACGTGCGTCAAGGCGCCAGTGCTGCCATTTCCTTAAGGTCCGTAGCGTGGGGGCAGGATTTTAACTACAGGTTGTAAAAACATGCAGTCAAACGTTCCCAGCTACGTACATGGTACAAGTCCGCAATCGTTGCTGCCGCTTACGGTTGCCGGCCTGTTGCAGAATACCGCCGCTCGCTATCCTAACGCTGATGCACTGATTGTTCCTTATCAAGGCATCCGATGGTCATATCGTGACCTCCAGAAAGAGGTGGAACGATATGCTGCGGGTTTTGCTGCGTTGAATCTGCACCCTGGAGAACGTATCGGTATCTGGGCGCCCAACTGCTGGGAGTGGGTTGTCACACAATTTGCAAGCGCGCGCGCCGGCCTGATCCTGGTCAACATCAATCCGGCCTATCGGATCGCCGAGCTGTCTTATGCTCTGGCAACTACAGGGTGTGCAGCGTTGATTGTTACGCGGCAGTTCAAGAGCAGTGACTATATCGCCATGCTGAAGGAGCTGATCCCCGAGCTTGGCGAGGCAACCGCAGGCCAGCTGGATACCGCCAGGTTTCCCGATCTGCGCCTGATGTTGTTACTCGGCCAGCAAGATGAAGCCGGTTTCATGCAATTTGAAGCCATTCCGGACAAAGCCGACAAGAAGCACGTGAAGCAGATTGAAAAGCTGCAGGACCAGTTGCAGTTTGACGATCCCATCAACATTCAGTTCACCAGCGGCACCACGGGAACTCCGAAAGCCTCAACGCTGACCCACCATAACATCGTCAACAACGCCTACTTCGTTGGCCTGCAGATGAAGCTGAGCGAAGCGGACCGAATGTGCATTCCGGTTCCCATGTATCACTGTTTCGGAATGGTACTTGGCACCTTGTGCTGTGTGGCCCACGGCAGCGCCATGGTGTTTTCATCCGCCGGATTCGATGCTGCGGACGTTCTCAGGACGATAGATGCTGAGGGCTGCACCGTGTTGCATGGTGTGCCTACCATGTTCATCGCAGAACTTGAGGTGCCGGAGTTCAGGGATTGCAAACTGACGTCACTGCGCACGGGCATCATGGCCGGGGCACCGTGCCCGGTGGAACTGATGCGGCGGGTGATGGACGAGATGCATCTGAGCGAGATTACCATTGCCTACGGCATGACCGAGACGGGTCCTGTCAGTTTCGAAACATCGGTAGATGATCCTGTTGAACGTCGCGTGACGACGGTTGGCCGCGTGTTGCCGCACATTGAGATCAAGATCGTCGATGAGGATGGTCGCATCGTTCCGCGTGGTGAGGCGGGAGAACTGCTGACGCGCGGTTACTGTGTCATGCCCTATTACTGGAATGATCCTGAGCGCACCGCCAAGGCCATAGATGAGGCACACTGGATTGCCAGTGGCGATGTGGCGACGATTGACGACGAGGGTTACTGCGAAATCGTTGGCCGGATCAAGGACATGCTGATCCGGGGCGGTGAAAATATTTTTCCCCGCGAAATCGAGGAATATATCTATCAACACCCGGCCGTTGAACAGGTGGAAGTGATCGGCGTGCCGGATGAAAAATACGGTGAGCAAGTATGCGCCTGGATCAAGTTGCGCGAGGGTTCAAGCGCGACGGGAGAGGAGATCCGCGCCTTCTGCAAGGGGAAGATAGCGCATTTCAAGGTGCCGGAATATGTCAAGTTTGTCGACGAATTCCCGATGACGGTGACCGGGAAAGTCCAGAAATATATTATGCGAGAGATGATGACTGATGAACTCGAAAAGCAACCAAGCAGAACCGGGTGACGGTGCACGACCGACTGACAAGGGCATGACCCATATTGCCCGGTTCGATATTTTTTGCAGGCAGTATATCGGGCCTGAAGGCGATGTTGTTGCTGATTTGCCCAAGGTTGCAAACGACACCGAACTGCTGACAACACTCTATCGCCAGATGGTGCTCACGCGAACATTCGATCAAAAGGCGATTGCACTGCAGCGCACGGGCAGGCTTGGCACATATGCATCCGTTCTGGGTCAGGAGGCAATCGGGACCGGAGTGGCAAGTGCGATGTGTGAGGATGATATCCTGCTTCCCTCGTTCAGGGAGCACGGGGCGCAATTGCAGCGCGGGGTCACCATTCGTGAACTCCTTCTGTACTGGGGAGGCGACGAGCGCGGCAGTGACTTTTCGGGCCCGCGTCATGACTTTCCCGTCTGTATTCCGGTCGGTTCGCATTTCCCGCATGCAGCCGGTGCAGCTCTGGCAATGAAGTTGCGTGGTTCCAACAATGTGGCCGTTGTCATTGCCGGTGACGGGGCAACATCCAAGGGCGAATTCTACGAAGCGTTGAATATTGCCGGCGTATGGCAACTTCCGTTGCTGGTGGTGATTGCCAATAACCAGTGGGCAATATCGGTGTCCCGCAAACAGCAGACCCGGGCCCGGACGCTTGCGCAGAAAGCCATTGCGGCAGGCATTCCGGGGGAGCAGGTTGATGGCAATGATGCTGTTGCGGTTTATACTGCTACAATCGAAGCGCTGGAAGCGATAAGAGCCGGGCAGGGCCCACGTCTGATTGAGGCGATG
>JABDRA010000236.1 GCA_013041995.1 Anderseniella sp.
CCGCAACCCGAAAATCATGAATCCTCGCGCAAGAAGCGCGTCGCCAGGGGCGCAGGCGTTGAAGTCCAGGAGATCAACCGGGTGTTGAAAATGCACATCCAGATGGCCGGCATGATGAAGAAGATGGGCAAGGGCAAAGGCGGTCTGCTCGGCAAGATGATGGGCATGGGCGGCGGTGCCGGCATGCCGTCGGCGGAAGAAATGGAAAAAATGCAGGCCGAGCTGGCCCAGATGGACCCGGATGCGGTTCCGCCGGAGCTGAAAGAGCGGGCCAGCGGCAAGATGCCGAAGATGCCGGCAGGACTGCCCGGCATGGGCGGCGGCATGCCCGGACTGCCGGGCCTTGGCGGCAAGGGCGGGTTGCCCGGCCTCGGCGGTGGCGGCGGCTTCAAGGGCCTGCCCGGTTTTGCCAAGAAGAAGAAATAGCGACGAACCCGAAGAATTTAATCAGACATGTGAACACCCAAGGAGAATTTGGACATGGCATTGAAAATCAGACTGGCCCGTGGCGGCTCAAAAAAACGTCCCTACTACCGTGTCGTGGTAGCCGACATAAACGCACCGCGCGATGGCCGCTTCATCGAGAAAATCGGCACTTACAACCCGCTGCTGCCGAAAGACTCCGAAGATCGCGTAAACATCGACGTCGATCGTGCAAAGTACTGGATGAGCGTCGGCGCCAAGCCAACCGACCGCGTGCTGCGGTTCCTGGATGCGCTCGGCCTCGAAAAGCGCGAGCCGCGCAACAATCCGAACAAGGCCAAACCGGGCAAAAAGCGTGTTGAACGTGAAGCAGCAGAAGCCGAAGCTGCAACCGCAGCCAAGGACGCAGCAGAAGCAGAAGCCACTGCTGCAAAGGAAGCTGCCGAAACCGCTGCAGCTGCACCGGCTGAAGAAGCTCCGGCTGAGGCTCCCGCCGAAGAAGCTCCGGCAGAAGAGACAGCCTCTTAAAGGGGCGTGTGCCTGAATGCCCGAGCATTCGCGCATCATCTTAGGCGTCATAACAGGCGTGCATGGTATTCAGGGTGAGGTGAAGCTGAAAAGCTTTACCGCTGACCCTGAAGCCATCGCGTCCTATGGCCCGCTGGATACCTCCAACGGCACGGTGCTCGAGATAAAATCACTTAAGGCCCACAAGGACTTTTTCCGTGCCCGCATCGAAGGTGTAACCGATCGCAACACGGCTGAGACCCTCAAGGGGCTTGAACTGTCCATCGCACGCGACCGGTTGCCGGAACCGGCCGACGACGAGGTCTATCATGCAGACCTGATCGGGCTCCGTGTTCTGGACCTGGGTGGCGCACAAATCGGGACGGTAGTGGATATAGTGGACTTTGGTGCCGGCGAACTGATCGAACTGAAACTGCACGATGTTAAATCCACCGTGCTGATGCCGTTCAACAGGCAAACTGTGCCGGACATCGATCTTGACGCCGGTACGCTGGCCATCGATCCTCCCGACGGATTGCTGGACGACGATACTGAATGACGCAAGACCGGCGACCGGGTCGTCAGTTTCCGATTTCAGTCAGAAAGAGTAACCGCTCGACCATGTCATTTCTTGCAACAGTGCTGACGCTTTACCCAGACATGTTTCCCGGGCCGCTTGGCCTGTCCATGGCAGGCCGGGGCCTGGAAGACGGCCTCTGGTCGCTTGAGGCACGTGATATCCGCGAACATGCCACTGACAGGCATGCCTCGGTAGACGACACACCGGCCGGCGGCGGCCCGGGCATGGTGTTGAAACCCGATGTGCTGGCCCGCGCCATTGATGCAGCAGGCACGGATGAAGATACCCGCCCCCGTCTGCTGATGAGCCCGCGCGGCCGCCCGTTGACACAAGACTATGTGCGCGAGCTTGCCACCGGCACCGGCGTGGTCATTGTGTGTGGCCGCTTCGAAGGGGTCGACGAACGGGTTATCGAGGCGCGCGGCCTGACCGAGGTATCGGTAGGAGACTATGTATTGTCAGGCGGAGAACCTGCTGCCCATATCGTTCTGGATGCCATCGTGCGCCTGTTGCCCGGCATTATGGGCAATGAGGCATCTGCCGCTGACGAGAGCTTCGAGCACGGGTGGCTCGAACATCCGCAATACACCAGGCCACGTGAATGGGAGGGCCTTGAAATTCCACCTGTACTGCTGTCCGGCGATCACGCCGCGATAGCGCGCTGGAAGCGCGAACAGTCGGAAAAACTGACCAGGGAGCGCAGACCGGACCTCATTCGGCCAAAAGCACCAAACAAATAACCCAATTATACGGATAGACATTGACTTTTACACCCTCACACGGGTAAAGACCCGCATCGCAAGATCATCAGGTGGTCCGGCGCAAGCCATTGGAGTGCCGAAAGATGATTGTATCTGAAAATGTTGGAGCGACTTGTCTGCATTCACAATGAATGCAGGCCGCACCAAGAAGGAATTCGTCCGATGAACATTATCCAGCAGCTCGAGCTCGAGCAGGCTCAGGCCATTACTGCCAAACGCGAGATTCCGGAGTTCGGTCCCGGCGACACTGTAGTTGTTGCTGTGCGTGTGACCGAAGGCGAGCGGTCGCGTATCCAGAACTATGAAGGCGTCGTGATCGCCCGTTCCGGTGCCGGCATCAATGAAAACTTCACAGTGCGCAAGCTGAGCTATGGTGAAGGTGTTGAGCGGGTGTTCCCGATCTACTCGCCACTGGTCGAAGGCGTGAAGGTCCTGCGCCGCGGCAAGGTACGACGTGCGAAACTGTATTACCTGCGTGGCCGCACCGGCAAGCGCGCACGTATTGCAGAAAAGAAGCGGGCAATCGTCATACCTGGTGCCGCAGAAGCAGCAGCCGCCAAGGCTGAAGCAGCCAACGCTCCACAGGTGGTTGATGATGTATCGCTGATTTCCGGAGTGGGTGATGTGCTTGCTGAAAAGCTGGCTGGCGAAGGCGTGACAAGCCTGACCCAGATCGCCAAGTGGAAAAAGGACGATATTGCCGATTACGACGAAAAGCTGTCACTCGGCGGCCGCGTCGAGCGCGATGAATGGGTTGTGCAGGCAAAGGAATTGCTGGAAGGCAAAGCTCCCCGTGCCAAGGTTGACCAGGAAGCGGCCGACAAGGCTGCCGACGCAGAATAACCAGCGTCATTCAGAGTTTTGAAAAGGCCGGGACCTGTTTCCCGGCCTTTTTCGTTGTCCCGGCATCTTCTCCCCTGACAGCAAACCCAATCCGACGTTTTACAGGCATGGAGAACGGCCTGCCAAAGGCAGACAAGCTGTTCGACCAGTTGAAACCAAACCGGCCTGCCGAAGGCAGATAAGCCGTTTGACCTCAAAAACTAACCAAAAATACCCTATTTCAGCCCCCGCATCGGCATATTGGGGTGTTGATATGGGCTAATCGAAAAGGCTTGGGGGGCTATAATAATGGAGTATTTGTCATGGCCACAGACTATCAAAATGAGCACCGCTCATCACACGCACCCGATTATCGCACCCGTTCCGGCGGCTCAAACGGCTGGCTGATCGGCCTTGCCGTTGCTATTCTGCTTGCAATGATTGCCTTCTTCTCGTTTGCAGGCTCTGATCGCCCGGCGATAACAACCGGGGCAACCGGCACAACCAGTGAGCAGGTCATAGTACCGCCTGCAACTGAAAGTGCACCAGCCGCGCAGGAGCAGGTTGTTCCACCGGCTACAACTGCGCCGGCACCAGCACCAGCACAGTAACTGCTGAAACAAGGAGCGGCGCACTTTCCCGGCAATACGGCTTCATCCGAAACCGCATACCTCAAAGTGCGCCGCTCCAACTGAAATTCACTTCTTGCGCCACAGCATGTACAACCCGAGCGGTGGCCGGGCCTCGGCCCGCTCAAGGTCGGCGCAGAAGTGTTATATGTCGTGCCCGACCTCATGCATGTGCTGGAGTTCAAGTCCAACCTTGAGACCGGCATTCACAATATCCGACATTTTGTGGGTGAACGAGTAATGCGGGCTGGAGGCATACTGCTCGTAACCGAAGTAATCCAGGCCCGTGGTCTCCACAAAAGGTTCAATATGGAAGTAGGAATGTTCAAGCCTGGATGGTCCGCCGTTCTCATCCGGCTCATACATGAACAATACCGGATGCATTTCCTCCATCACCCAGTGTCCGCCGGGAACAATCAGGTCTGAGACCGCAGAGAAAAACCCATCCAGGTCCGGCATCCATCCCAGCACCCCGATTGTGGTCATCGCAACATCGAAACCGCCCTTCAGGTCTGCCGGCAGCGCATAAACATCCGCCGCTGTGAAACTCACTTCATCACTATGCCCGGCGATTTCAGCCAGGTCTCGTGCCTGTTCCAGAAACACGTCTGCCTGGTCAATCCCGAGGCACCGCCCTGCCCCCATGGTCTTCAGCGAAAGCAGGTCCTTGCCGTTATTGCACGCAACCTGCACAACCGATTTGCCGGTAACGTCAATCTGCTCCAGCATACCGATGAGCTCATCTGCCAGATAATTGTAGCCGCCTTGTGCAAAGCGCTCGCGCAGTTGCGCCTGATTATGGGCCGCATGGCGCGGCGCCGCCTCGTTCCAGGCCTGCTTGTTGGAGGCAACATACTTTTCACGATTACTCATGTGGACAATCCCTATCAATCCCGGTAGCAGGTCAAAAGCCACTTCCCCTGTGCCTTGTTACGCTGTAGCACACACACCATGTCCTTACCGCCCGATCTTACCAGTCTTCACCTGGCCGCATTTGCCCTGTTGTTTGCAGCGTGGTGGCTGTATTCGCCCATTTTGTCATTGTTCGGGCGCGGCACCCTGAATGCACAACTGGGTATCGTGCGTCTGCGCTGGATGCGATTGTCCACCCGGCGCGCCCAGCGCCCGTTTGACGCCATATTGCTCAACCAGATCATCAGTTCGGTCGCTTTCTTCGGCTCTGCTTCGCTGATCGTCCTGGCGGCTTTGCTCGGCACCTTCGCCAATGTCACATCGGTTCACGCGGTGTTGTCACAACTGCATTTTGTGGCACCCATGAGTATCGAACTGCTGGCAGCAAATCTGTCCGTAGTGGTGCTGATCCTCGGCATCAGTTTCTTTGCCTTCACCTATTCGTTGCGCAAACTCATCTACACTGTTGCCCTGAGTGGCGGATTGCCCGACCAGGCGGAAGAGACCCCGCAGTTCACCATTCAGATTGAAGCAACTGCCACGGTGCTGACGGAAGCCGTGCGCAGTTTCAATAATGGCATCCGCGGCTATTATTATGCCGTTGCCGCCTTGTTCCTGCTACTGGGACCGGTGCCGTGCATCATCCCTACCTGCGCCGTTATGGCGATGCTGTTTTACCGCCAGACACTGACAACCACCGCACGTGCCATCGGCACCTACGTGGATGCCGTGAACCAGGAAGAAAACTCGCGCAAATAAAAACCCTGCAGGCCGCAAAGCCTGCAGGGTTCAATCCCTGTAACTGAAAGAGCGCTAAATTTAGGAAGCGTCTTCCAGATTGTCAGCAGACATCTTGCCGCTGCGCTGGTCGGTTACCAGCTCAAACTTTACCTTCTGGCCTTCGTTCAAGGTGCCCATGCCTGCGCGCTCAACGGCGGAGATATGAACAAAAGCGTCCTTGGAACCGTCTTCTGGCTCAATGAAGCCGAAGCCTTTGGTTGTGTTGAAAAATTTTACTGTGCCTACTGGCATGGTCGTTGTCCCTTCAAAGGAGAAACCCGCTCATTCACACCTTGTGATGGCTGGGTCAGTACATTGCTCACATTGTCAGGAATAACGAGGTTAAACGGCGCACCGGATATCAGGCATCACCAGACAAGTTCGGTCTATACAGACCCGTATATGAGTGATCTTGATGCAAATTGCAATTGATATGCGAAAATAAACCTGAAAACGGCTAACGCCGAAAACCATCTGTAATGATCCCAAAGCTGACCGCTTTCAAGGTTATACAGCAGCTTTATGGATTCAATCTAACCTCATCTCGCTCTAGGCAGCGACTTCAGATGCGGCTGTGTCTACGAGAATGATTTCAACAACGGCCGCCTTGGCAATCATCGATTCACGCCCGTCCTTGTGCTTGAATTCCAATATCAGGCTATCGCCACCCAGAACACGTTTGATGTCGCTGCTCATGGGAATCATCAGCGTGCCGTCCACAGACCGGCCGTCACTGAGCAGCATCTGCACTTCGTATTCTTTTCTGTTGTTGTCATTGTTGAACATTGCACCGCATCCCTGTTGTTGTCCCGATAGCTATACCAACACAGACTTTAAACATTCATCTGCAAATTCGCGGTGATTTTATGGGTTTCATCAGCACTAGGCAGATTTGAGTATTGAGGCACCGGCAGCTCCGATGTCGGCATCCATCACTCACAAGAGTTGAGATTAGAACTTTCAGCCTGCGACAAAACGTGCCTTACTGGACGCGTACAGACCAAACAGGATGGTGCAATGTCTGCCAAAATAGTGATTGGCCTTGACGGCAGCGGTTCAGGGGAACGTGCCGTTGCTTATGCCAAAAAACAAGCAAAGCAAATAGGGAAATGCGAATTGATCGCTGTCTATGTGATCGAATGGTCACCCTACAGCTTTCAAACACCGGAAGAAAACGAACAACGCCACAAGCGGCGCGAAGAAGAAATAGCCGCTGCCAACAGTCGTATTGTCATACCGGCTGTCGATGCCTTGAAGGCCGAAGGGTTTTCCGCACACGGTGTGGTGAAGCACGGGGATGTTGCCGACCTGCTGAATGCAGTGGCTGTCGAAGAAGGTGCAGATCAGATTGTCGTCGCACGATCATCAGACGGTGGAATTGCAAGCCGCGTATTCGGCACCTCAACTGCAAAACTCGTCATGACAGCAACTGTCCCGGTCACGGTTGTCGGATAAGGAAACGTCTCATGAAAAAACTTACCTTGACGACCCTCGCGCTGAGCGCGGCAGGGTCAACTTCCGCATTTGCACAAGAGGCCCGATCCATTGACCAGGCTGTAAATGAAACCTTCGCTGCGGTAACAGGCCCGTTTGTGAATTTCATTTTCTCGCCCTTTCCCGGCACCAGTTTTCCATGGATCGTGATGTGGCTGGTGATTGCCGCATCATTGTTCACGGTCTACTTCGGGTTCATCCAGATCAGAGGCTTCCGGCATTCCATCCAGCTTGTAAAAGGTGATTATGCAGATCCCAATGATGCCGGTGAAGTAAGCCACTTCCAGGCGCTGACAACCGCCCTGTCCGGCACCGTGGGCCTCGGCAACATTGCCGGTGTGGCGGTGGCCGTGGGCATTGGCGGTCCCGGTGCGACGTTCTGGATGATTGTGGCCGGCCTTCTGGGCATGGCATCGAAATTCACCGAATGTACGCTTGGCGTCAAATACCGCAACGAATATGATGACGGCACCGTTTCAGGTGGCCCGATGTATTATATGTCAAAGGGTTTTGCGGAACGTGGCGTGCCGGGTGGCAAGATCATGGCCGTGGTGTTTTCCATATTCTGTATTCTCGGCGCCCTTGGCGGCGGCAACATGTTCCAGGCCAATCAGGCACACGCCCAGATCTCGGGCATCATGGGTGACTATCCCGGCTGGATCACCGGCATTATATTTGCCCTGGTTGTGTACGCGGTGATTGTCGGTGGCATCAAATCCATCGCCAGTGTAACGGAAAAAGTGGTTCCCTTCATGGGCGTCCTATATGTCGGTACCGCGCTGCTCATCCTGTTGATCAACTACGACAAGATCGGCTGGGCATTCGGACAGATCTTCGAAGGTGCCTTCACCGGTCTGGGTGTTGCAGGTGGTTTTGTGGGTGCCCTTATTCAGGGTTTCAAGCGCGCCGCCTTCTCCAATGAAGCAGGCGTTGGTTCAGCGGCCATCGCTCACTCGGCGGTTCGCACCAAGGAGCCGATCACCGAAGGACTGGTATCCCTGCTGGAACCTTTCATCGACACAGTCGTGATTTGCACCATGACCGCTCTGGTCATCACCATTTCCGGATTGCTGATCGTTGATCCGGCAACAGGTAACTTCGTTCTCGATGGCAACTCCATCGCAACGGTTGATGGTGTTAAAGGGGTATCGCTGACCTCTGCAGCGTTTGCAACCGGCTTCAGCTGGTTCCCGTATGTGCTCGCAGTTGCAGTGGTCCTGTTCGCTTTCTCAACCATGATCTCCTGGTCATATTACGGTTTGAAAGCCTGGACCTACCTGTTCGGCGAAGGCAAGACCACAGAACTGGTGTTCAAGATCATCTTCTGTGTCTTCGTCGTTATCGGCGCCTCGGCCAGCCTGGGCCCTGTGATCGACTTCTCTGACGCGGCAATCTTTGCCATGGCAGTGGTTAATATCACGGCGCTCTACTTCCTGATGCCGATTGTGAAAAAGGAAATGAACTCGTACATGTCCCGCCTAAAGTCTGGCGAGATCAAGCGGTTCAAGCACTAATTCCAGAGCTCGCACAAACACTGATGCCGGAGTGGCTAACATCACTCCGGCATTTTCTATAGGCGGCTCAACTGCTGGCGAGCACGCGAATTGCGATCAGGAAACAAACTACGGAGCCGATAGACGCAATGGTCCTGACATGGTTCCACAAGGTCCAGGAAGAGGCGTAAACAGTCCAGTAGGATGCTGTTTCGGTGCTTTCATGGTTCATGGCATCAAGCCGCTGGTTCATCGGCACGTTGAACGCCACGGTTACCATGAACACCCCGATCACATAGAGCACACATCCGGAGACAATCCACGTAACCGCAGGGCTTGTAATGTACACGACTGCATAGGGAACAAGCGCCACCGAGATCACAAGCATGGCGATCAGAAGAGCCATGAAAACCGACCCGTAAACCTTGCGGTTGATCAGTTGCATGGTCTCGATGCCGCTTGCCGGGCCGGCAGCAAAGAGTGACTTCATCACGAAGTCCGAAAACGCCAGGAACACGCCTGCTATGAGGCCGCAGGCAACAACCGCTGCAGCGCAGGCTATCAGTATCAAATCGTCTGTCATAACGGTTCTCCTGTAACTGTCATCATCACGCTGCGGCGCTGGCGCCCATTCGTTCAGCCTTGCCGATCCAGCCAGAGATCTTTCGGTCACTGGCGGTTTTGACCGACCCGAACTGTACGATGTTGTGCGTCTTGATCCCGCAAAACCCGAGAACCTGGTTTTTCATGACCCGTCGCGCCGGCTTCCTGTACAACAGGGTATCGATGAGCGGTGGCGTGTCCGACGTGATAATCGCATCGGCGGACTTTCCCGTGAGCAGCTTGTCCCACTTCACACCGCGTGAGTGATACTTGAACCCAAACCCGGGCGCGAGAGCGCGGTCCAGTACCGCCTTGGCCTTTGTCGGCATTCCGCCCCACCAGTACGGGTGTACAAACAACAGGTGGTCGGCCCATGCGACATTGTCCTGCCAGGCCTTGAGGTCAGGTTCCAGCGCCGGCGTGGTTTCGTCATAGCCGGAAAAACTATCCATCTCGAATGCCATTTCACTTAAGTTCATACGCCGCACCTGGGAGCCGTTTCGTTCCGCGCCCGCCTGATAGGCGTCGGCAATTCCTGCGCATAAAGATTCGAGCCTGGGGTGGCCGACCCAGATGAAAATCCGATTTGTCATGATGTTTTCCTTTCACTTGACACCGTGTCAATTGACATGATGTCAAGTAAATCGTACTTTACATCATGTCAAGTGATAATCTCGAAACCCGAACCCGCATTCTGAATGCAACGTGGAAGCTGCTGGAGGCTGACAAGGGCC
>JABDRA010000237.1 GCA_013041995.1 Anderseniella sp.
TATCGAGCCTGCCCGGACGGTACCTTGAGTTCAGGTTTTGGATCTAGCTATATAGTCAGCGAAACGGGCAAACAGGTAGTGTGAATCCTGCGGACCGGGAGATGCTTCGGGGTGATGTTGCACCGAAAAAACCGGCTTTCCTTCCAGTTGAATGCCGCAGTTCGAGCCGTCAAACAGGGATATGTGGGTTTCGACAACGCCGTCAGGCAGGGATTTTCCATCCACTGCAAAGCCGTGGTTCATGGAAGTGATCTCAACCTTGTCGGTGGTGTGGTCTTTCACCGGATGATTGGCACCGTGGTGACCCTGATGCATTTTCACCGTCGTGCCACCAAGGGCCAGAGCCAACATCTGATGACCCAGACAAATACCAAACACCGGCTTGCCGCTGTCAATCAGCTTGCGGATTTCGGGTACGGCATATTCGCCGGTGGCTGCAGGATCACCGGGCCCGTTTGAAAGAAACACACCGTCCGGTTCGAGGGCGAGTATCTCTTCGCCGGTTGTGTTGCCGGGCACCACTGTGACCTTGCAGCCCTGCTGTGCCAGGCACCGCAGGATGTTTCGCTTGGCGCCGAAATCCATGGCCACGACATGATGGCGCGGGTTCTGCTGCCGACCAAATCCGGTGCCCCAGTTCCACAGGGTTTCATCCCAGTCATAGCGCTGGGTGCAGGACACCTCCTTGGCCAGATCCATACCTTCCAGACCGGGCCATTTCGCTGCCTGGCGGGTCAGATCATTGATGTCGAACTTCGCCTTGGCATTGTGCGCAATCACCGCATTCGGCATTCCGCGTTCGCGGATGAGGGACGTTAGAGCCCGGGTGTCTACGCCGACAATCCCGATAATGTTGCGGGCTTTCAACCAGGCATCAAGATGCCTGGCGGCCCGGTAGTTGGAAGGATTGGTGACATCGGCTTTTAGGACACAGCCGCGTACACCTGATGTTGCAGCAAGATTGAAGGTCTCGATGTCTTCGTCATTGGCACCGACATTTCCAATATGCGGGAAGGTGAATGTGATGATCTGGCCAGCATAGGAAGGATCGGTCAGGATTTCCTGATAGCCGGTGATGGCGGTGTTAAAGCAGAGTTCTCCTGTGGCATGGCCGGTTGCGCCAAGCCCTATACCTTCAATTACCGTTCCATCGGCCAGAATCAGCCGGGCCGTCATGGCTTGTTCAGCCCATGCAGGCGTGGTTACAACGCCACTGCCGGTGGTTGGAGTTGCCGGGCGGGAAGATGACTTTGTGGGCGGCATCGGCCTTCCAGGAAATTCCTGGCCTTTTGTTTGAAAGGTGCTGCCCGGCGCAAAAGGTGCGTTGGGCAATTTGGCGGGAAACTAGATAGCAGCACTGCGCGCGTCAAGCACCGGCAGGCATGCAGTCCCCGTGATTTTGCATGAATTGTGACGTTTTGTGTCCGCGGCTTGCGTGGCTTAAACGGTGAGGGTATCAATTAGGCGGTCGTCGCCCCTCCTTTTGAAGCTCCGCCATGAAAGGCAATACAGATGAGTGATTCTATCCGTGACCGCGTCAGCGCCCTCATGAAAGATGCCATGCGGGAGCAGCAAAAGACGCGGCTTTCAACCCTGAGGTTGATTTCGGCGGCATTCAAGGATCGCGAAATCCAGAACCGTGGCACAGGTAAGGATGACAGCCTCACCGAGGCAGGCATGCAGGAAATCCTGTCCAAAATGATCAAGCAGCGCAGAGAGTCTGCCGAAACTTATGAAAAGGGCGGCAGACCGGAACTTGCAGCAGCCGAGACGGCTGAAATAGAGATCATCGAAGAGTTTCTGCCGCGCCAACTCTCTGTTGCGGAAATCGAGGCTGCCGTGTCCGGCGTTGTAAAAGAGCTCGATGCATCGGGTTTGAAAGACATGGGTCGCGTGATGAGTGTCCTGAAAGAACGCCATGCCGGTCAGATGGACTTTTCCAAAGCCGGCGCGGTTGTCAAAAACCTTCTCGGTTAGAACTGCCGGACGAGGACGACCTGCAACGCATCGGAAGCGCGATTACCTCAACATTACAATCAAGTCTCTACAATCAAGTCTCTGCTGTGATCGCTGATTGTTGCCATATTGGTGTTCAATAGTCGCCGCGATTGCAACGGGGAATGGTCATGATTTCGCGGCGACACCTGATTTGCGGCCTGGGTATCACCGGCCTGCTCGGCGCTTCGGCATTGCCATTGTTTGTCGGTTCCGGTGTTGGTGCTCAACAGAGCAGCCGGCGGCTTCTGAAGGCGGAAGACTGGGCGGTCAAACTGATAGGTGCGGCAGAGAGCCAGGTGGGGCTGACGACTGTCTATGACCCGGCCTATAGGCGGCTTGCCTATCCGCATGGCGATGTGCCGATGCAAAGGGGCGTGTGTACGGATGTTGTCATCCGGGCCTACAGAGCTGCATTCGGTATCGATCTGCAAAAACTGGTTCACGAGGACATGAAATCGGCGTTTGCCGGTTATCCGGCCATTTGGGGGCTAAAGCGCCCGGATCGCAATATTGATCACCGAAGAGTGCCGAACCTACAGCATTTCCTGAAACGTCGCGGTGCCGACCTGCCGATCACCAGAGACGGCGCGGACTACCGGCCCGGAGACCTGGTCACTCAGCGCTTGCCGGGAAACCTGCCGCATATAGCGATTGTGACCAACCGCCCGGCAAAGAGACGCGAACATGCGCTGGTGGCGCACAATATCGGGGCAGGTACGCAGATAGAGGATCGCTTGTTCGAGTTCAGGATTTCGGGGCATTTTCGACTCGCGCCGGGAATCGGCTGACCTAGGGTCAGGACTCATTAATCTTATGCAATTCTGTTTGAATGAAAACATTCGGATGATGTTGAAAAAGCGCAAGATAAGGCTTTATGCCCTGTCGAGCATTTTTCGACTTCAGGCGGGTGTTTTCCTTCAAACCCGTAGGGCGGGGTCTATTTTGCCACTGGCATCGTTGAAAGGTCTTGAAAACCGGACGGTTTCCTGCGACCTCTCGCCTTGCCAGAAGCAAAATATCCTCCCGCAGAATGGATAAGATTAATGGGTCCTGGTCCTAAAGTTGTCGGTTGCATACTGGCCGGTGGTCTTGCCCGGCGCATGGGGGGCGGTGACAAGGGCC
>JABDRA010000078.1 GCA_013041995.1 Anderseniella sp.
CTGGAAATTGTAGCCGCCCAGCCAACCGGTCACGTCGACCACCTCGCCGATGAAATACAGGCCCGGCACGTCATTGGCCTGCATGCTGCGCGAACTCAAACCTTGCGTGTCCACACCGCCGAGCGTCACTTCCGCCGTGCGATAGCCTTCCGTACCGACGGGATAAATCTGCCACTGTCCGATGGCTGCTGATATAGCCATTAAGGCCTTGTCAGACAGGTCCGCCAGATTGCCGCTGACACTGGCATTTTCACAAACGTAGCCCGCCAGCCGGTTGGGCAGGAACTCCCCTACAATGGTCGCGATGGCCTTCCTGCCATGGCCCTTGCGCATGCTTTTCAACTCACCAAACACATCGCGCCCCGGCAATAGATCCACCATGATCGGGATGGTCTCGCGCCAGTAAGACGATATCTGCAGGATAGCCGGGCCGGACAAACCACGATGGGTAAACAACAGCGCTTCGGCAAATTTCGCCTTGCCGCAACTGACCACAGCATCCGCAGACACACCGGCCAGTGGCTTGAATGCGGCCAGCATGGGTTCCGAGAATGTCAGCGGCACCAACGCTGGCCTTGTGTCGGTGACTTTCAGCCCGAACTGCTCGGCCATCCGGTAGCCAAACCCGCTAGCTCCCATTTTGGGTATCGACTTGCCGCCGCACGCCACCACGAAATTGCGGCAAGACACTTGTGTTGATTGGCCATGCGTCAAAAGTGCGACCTCGAATCCGGTATCGGTCTTGCGAACCGCATCAACACTGGTTTCCAGCCGCAACTCGACGCCGGCCTTCGCCATTTCCGCCAGCAGCATGTGGATGATCTCGGTAGCCGACCCGTCACAAAACAGCTGGCCGAGTGTTTTCTCGTGGAAGGCAATGCCGTGCTGTTGCACCAGCGCGACAAAATCATGCTGCGTGTAACGTTTCAGCGCCGATTTGGCGAAATGCGGATTGCGCGAAATGAAGTTCTGCGGCGCCGTGTTCAAATTCGTGAAATTGCAACGCCCGCCACCGCTTATGCGTATTTTCTCGCCTGGTTTTCGGGCATGGTCGATGATCAGCACCCGGCCACCGCGACCTGCAGCATGAATGGCGCACATCATGCCTGCCGCACCAGCGCCCAAAACAAGCGTATCTACTATCGTTTCAGACATCTGGACGGTTGTCCGGCAGCCAAGTGCTCAAAGGATCATGCATGTGCACGACCCGTGTGCCAGCAGCCTGCCGTTTGCATCTTCCAGCCGGGCATCAGACGTCGCCACCCGGCGCCCCAGGTGAATGACAGCGCCGCGTGCAGCAACCACGCCCGTTTGATCGGTCAGCGCCCGCACCATGTTGATCTTCAGTTCCACTGTCGTATAGCCTTGGCCTGCTTCAAGCCGCGAATGAATTGCGCAGCCTAAGGCACTGTCGAGAATCGAGGAAATCCATCCGCCGTGCACCGTACCGGCCGGATTATAATGCTTGGCACCGGGGTTGCCTTCGAACACCGCAAATCCGTCACCTACGTCGACGAGCCGAAAATCCATCAGCCTGCCGAGCGGTGCACGCCCGCCGGCATCACGCAGGCGTTCGAGGTTCTGCATCCCTGTCAGTTTCGGATCCAGCATCGTCGTCAGAAAACCTCTGAAAACGCCATGACGGCGCCAGATGCGACATCCGGGCCGATCGCATGACCAGATGGCGTCTCGCGCCATGAAACATGGGCATCGTCGAGCTGGTTAAGTGCCACTTCCCGGTTTTCAACCTCAATCCGGTAACCGGCCAGCACCGGTCCGTCGGCAAGTGACGGTGCAGCGAATCCGTAAGCTGTTTCAAATGCGGCGGGCGAGTACATGGTCAATTCCCCGCGCGGTGTCCTGATGCGAACCATGTTGTCTGCCGACACAATGGTCTCACCCTGGCTCAGTGCCGCCAGAAAACCCGCATAATGCAGCGGCTGGGTCGCGACCATCGCAACTTCACCGATCCCCACGGCGGTGTTGGCATGGCGCTGATATTCGGATTTCCAGAAATATTGCGGTGCGTGCTGCTGGCAATAGAAAAACGCAACTCTGCCCATGTCCGCATGGGTCGCGAAGGCAAGAGAGAAGCCAACGGTGACTTCTTCGCCGTCGGGCTGCTTTGCCAATCTGGAGAAATCAAACGTCTTGTAGGTATCCAGCCCCTCCTCGATAAACCGGGCTCGTTCGGCCGCGGCATCGGCGGTTTCAAATACAAGCATCGAGACCCCTTCACCACCGTCTTTCATGTAATCGGCGTTATGGGCTGCAAACCCGAATTCACCATCGGCGACTTTCGGCACCAGGTGCGGATTTGGCAGATGCAGGAATTCAAGGAAAAATCCGTCAAGCTGAACCAGCGAATTGCCAGTGCCGAAAGGGTGCTCGGCCGGCGGCGTCAGGGTAAAGCCGATCTGGGCCATAGTGGTGCGCAAGCCGTCAAAGTTGCTTGTGCAATGAACCACGTGATCGAGACCAGTCATGCTTATCCTTTCGGCTTTGCTTTGCGTGCAGGCCCTGCCTCTGCCTTTACCGCCTCGGCAACCGCCTCCTGGAAACCACG
>JABDRA010000080.1 GCA_013041995.1 Anderseniella sp.
GTCAGAGAACTCACGCAAGCCGCGTGACGGCTGCGCCGCGCTGGGGCGTACTTTGAGCCTCGGATTGGAAACCATCATTGCCGTCATCCCCATGAAAATGGGGATCCTGTGTCTTCGATTTGGTGTAGCTTTGGCAGCGGGAAGGAGATCGTTGGGATCCTGGCCGTTTGACGGGCCGTGCATTGGCGACATCGGACAGGCAGCAGCAAAAAGGTAAAGCGAGCGAAACCCGCCTAAGACCGCGGCTTTGTCTTTTTTGGATCATAGTGTGCAAACGGCACGACCGTGGCCGGCAGGCGTTTCTGGTGACCGTCCAGCTTGCCCACCTCCACCTTGGTTCCCACGTCACTGTGCACGACATCAACCCGCGCCAGTGCAATGTTCTTTTTGAGAATGGGAGACCGCATGGAGGACGTGATCTCACCGATCTGGGCACGCCCGACATGTACGCAATCGCCATGTCCGACATCCACCGCACTGTCTATGTCCAGTCCGACCAGCTTGCGCGACGGGGTTTCCTTGCGCCGGATAAGCGCGTCACGCCCGATGAAGTCGTCGGTCTTGGACTTCAGCGGCACCGTGAAACCGATGCCGGCTTCAAACGGATCGGTCTGGTCCGAAAAATCGTTACCCGCAAATATCAACCCGGCCTCAATGCGTACCATATCCAGCGCCTCAAGCCCCATAGGGGTCAGGCCGTGCGGTTCACCGGCTTGCCAAAGTGCCTCGAAAACTGTCTCGGCATGTTTGGGATGGCACCAGATCTCATAGCCCAGTTCACCGGTATACCCGGTTCGCGACACCACAATCGGTACGCCCTGATCGTCCCCCACCCGTCCGACAGTAAAGCGAAACCATTCCAGTTCGCCAACCGCAGGTTGATGTGGAGGCGTCCAGACGAATTTCTTGAGTATGTCGCGACTTTCGGGACCCTGAACAGCAACGTTATGCATCTGGTCGGTTGACGACCGGATAATGACGTTCAGGCTCAGCTTGTCAGCCACTTCGCGCAACCAGACACCACCGTAATCATCGCCACCGATCCAGCGGAAATTGTCCCTGCCCAGGCGCAGCAACGTGCCGTCATCGATCATGCCGCCGTGTTCATAACACATGGCGGAATAGACCACCTCACCGATCGCCAGTTTTGCGATATTGCGGGTCAGCGTGTATTGCATCAGGGCTTCGCTGTCCGGTCCGGTAATCTCGAACTTGCGCAGCGGTGACAGATCGACCACGACCGCTTTTTCCCGGCATGCCCAGTATTCGTCAATCGGGCCCGATTTTGAAAAACAGTTGGCCAGCCAGTATCCCTTGTATTCGACAAAATTGCGGGTGTGCTTTTCGAAGCAGGAGTGGAAGGCCGTTTGCTTGGTCATTTTCGGTTCCGAATCTGGTGTCGTCCGCATGGCAATCGCGCGGGAAAATTTCTCTTCGCCTGAGTAGGTGCGCACGTGAATATCTGTAGGGTTCCAGCCGTTGGCAGGAGATGTGTCATCAGGGCAGGCGGACGTAACACAAATCAAATCCGTCAGCGCCCGCAACAACACATAGTCGCCGGGCCGTGACCAGGGCTCGTCGCTGAACAAGACACCTTGTTCATCGATGCCGGTATTGAAAAAGAAGTTGATTGCCATCCACCCGGCCCGGGCAGTGACGCCGTGTTCAGCCAGCACATGGTTGAAGTTGTCGGAACAATTGACATGCCCCGGATACCCGATGTCATCATAGTATTTCGCGGCACAGGCCAGCGCAAACGCATCATGTCTGCCAACCGTATCGCGAACCACCTCAACCAGCGGCAGCATATCCTGGTCGTAGTATTTGGCATGCAGGCCGGGCATCGGATAGACATGCCCCATCAGCGCGCGCGTCGTGGTAACGTCAAGCGGATGCTCAATTCCTTTGTCCAGTTTGCGTGCTGAAAAGCACTGGAAGTCCGTGCACTGGCGCCCGTCCACATCCAGGACCTGAATGAAGTCGCCGGCTTTCACGAAATAGGTTTCAGCTGTCTCGGTGTGGACACGAAGATCAAGCACAGGATCAGCCAACGGGTCGGGCAGTTCGAACTTCACATGGGATTTAACCACAGCCCGTGTCACCATCACCGTGAGCGGAGTTGAGGTATCCTGCAGTTCCATGTCCATGGCGCCACCGGGTGCAGCAATGACAACGACACCGTCGCGCTGAACAGCCAGCTCAATTTCTTCCCCGTGGCGGGTGTCGGCATTGAAAAAACTGATGGCACCTGCGCCGGCAAGATCAATATTTCGACTGTCCAGCCCCATGCGCAGGCCACGCAGACTGTGATCGGCTCCAGCCAGCAGCGCCTTCAGCCCGACTGCATCCGAGTTTGTCTTTTTACCAACCACGCCTGCATCAACATTGCCTTTTGTGTCTGCGGCGACGACTTCGCAAACCTGGCCGCCCTCGTCATTGATGACGGTAAACCTGTCGCCCTGCTCCACCGGGATCAATACAGCGCCTGCGCCTTGAACCACATATCGTTCAGTGCCTGGCGGCATGGAGAACACCCCGGGCTGAATGATACAGCCTGGAACGGGCGGCCCCGCTTTGATAACCGGATAGTCGGTTTCCAGCATGCTTTGTTCCTCACACTACAGCGGGGCGCAAAAAGTGATTTGCACTTGCATATGTGGAATAAAAATTTATCTGAAAGAATAACCCTCGACCGTACCCGTCACAAGTTGTTTCTAGAGCGACATGGGTTCAATTGAACCCGTAAAGTTGCTCTAGCACTCTGAAAGCGATCAGTTTTACGGTTTTTGATTGATTCAACCAAAAATCATACTGATCTACTCATTTCATTGCCGTTTCAGGACACAAAGCCGATTGTTTGAGGGATTATTATCCTGCCATTCTGTTTGCAATCATCGCCGGTTTTGCGGCAAGCTGACACCTAGTGCTGCCATGTGCATCCACATCACAGCCAACTGCGCTCAAATCCCGACTTACTGCAACCAGGGTAGAAAAACCGATGCAAAAAATTCAGGCCGAAGACCGTCGTGTCGTCAACATTTACAAGGATGACTTCAAACCGTTCGGCGCAGTGGCCACGCCTTCTTCCCATGAGAGTGCCCTGCAAATAAACGCCCATAAGCAATTGGGGGTCGGGTTTCACGTCTACCGAATGAAGCCCGGCACAACGACAACACCCCATGAGCACACACAGGATGAGGAGTTCCTGGTGCTTGAAGGTGAACTCACCGACAATGACGGGTACGTATACAAGACGGGTGATCTGGTCTGGCTGAAAAAAGGCACCCAGCATTCTTCTCATTCGGAACATGGCGCCCTGCTCGCCGTCTATATCGGTGCGGCAGAGAAAAATCTGACCTAGGTGTTTAGTCCCTGCATATCTCGGGCTGGATGGATCATCCTCGCCTGTTGCGATTCATCCTGATCGCTTTCAAAGTGTTAGAGCAAGTTTATGGATTGACTTGAACCCATGTTGCTCCAGACAGCCTGATCACCATCTGGTTGCTGGCGAGGATTTTCGTAAAACTCACATTCCGAGCACTGGTTCCGGAGCCCACAATTGCGCTCCCAACAACTGACGGTTTCCATTTGCGCCAATGCGGCTCGTTCCAGATGCAGCTTGGCATTCGATTTCAGCAGAATTAGTTCTCCGTCAATGGCGGTATCTCTCAGGTAATCTGCGACTTCGCGAACTTCACGAAAGTCTCTAATCCTGCCATTTGCGATGTCGTCCTGGGAGGCATCGTGGCGATGGGCATGCTCGCCAACGAAAATCACTTCATCCGCTGCTCCTTGAGCGAGACGATATGCCCTTCGATAAGCTGTCGTACTGGATCCTGTCGCGTCGGATAGTTGGCCAAGCACAATCCGCTTATGGACAGCAGACGCCGACCGCATCATGTCAAACGCCCGATGCAATGAATGTTGTGGTGCCTTGTGGGTATCGGCAAGCACTATGCGGTCGTTCGGCAGTTTCATGACCGTGCAACGGCCGATAGGCGTGACAAAGCTGGCAACCTGCTGTGCAATTGTTTCTGCCGGCACACCAAGATGACCGGCACAGGCAACTGCCGCGGTTACCGGCAGCCAGAAGTGTTCGCCGACCAGTTGGGTCTGAAGGTCAACGTCAAATTTCGGCCCCTTGATTGTCAGTGACAGGCGCTTGGGAAAATCAGCGGAAACTGCCACGGCCTGATAGTCGGCAGGTTTGTCCTGGCCGAATGTTATCACCTTCCCGCTCGCCCGCCCGGCAATGCCTTCGGTCATCTCATCATCGGCATTGAGCAACGCAGTACCTCGCGGGGCCAGTTGTTCAACCAGAATACCTTTCTCTGCAGCAACCACATCCGTGGTGCGCATGGTAGTCCGATGTTCAAGTCCAATCATTGTGACAACACCAACATGGGGCCGGATCAGCCGGGCCAGATGACGCATTCGATCCGGTCCATCGATACCGGTTTCAATTACGGCAAAGTCATAGCTTTTGTCGATCATCCGGATAAAGGGCGCAATCGTCGGCATGGCATTATTGCGAATGCACCCCGTTGTTGGTGCACGCGACTGCAGGATATGCACGAGCAAAGAACAGGTCGTGGTCTTGGTTGAAGAACCGGTGACCGCGATGTATTTCGTGTGTCGATTGCGCCAGCGGGCAAGGAGGGCAAGGTTGAAGTCTGTCCGGCGCCTTGCGAACTTGCCGAACCGCTGCACTAAACTTGTCAATTGCAAAGCCACAAGCACGCCCTCAAATTTACTGCCTGCCGACTGGGTAAGAGTTTCACAATTTGGCAGCGAACATTTGTGTCAACTTCACTCTTGCATTCCAAATCGAAATCGTGAACCCGCAGGTGCCAATTTGTCCAGGTAGGCCACGATTTCATCGCGCAACAAACCGGAAAACTCTGTTTGCAGGAAGCCGGAAAGAGGCCGTTGCCGTGGTGCAGCCATACCCGGTACCGAGTTGCACTCAACAGCCACGGGGCCTCGGTCCGTCATTGCAATATCCCATCCACCGATATTGTGCATTGTAAGTTTCTCATGCAGATCAAATGCGAGATTCCGGATTTTCTCCCACCCATCAACAATACCGCCGGTCAACTGGATGTCTGATCCAGGCGGTTGCAGAAGGTACACGGGATCGGCTGGAAAGTTCATCGATAATCCCTCACCAATCTCACCCGTGCGGTAGTCCACGTCAAAGTAAAGTCCACCAGAGTGAAAATTATCAACAATGGCGGCGGCTTTTCCCGCAACCCGTATACCGGCCTGAACAGGCCGGATGGCACCATCGGAAGTTCTCAGCGTCACCAGCCTTACGGTACTCAACGCGCGCCCGCCAAATGCCCGAATTCGGGAATTGTTGACAGCAGCTTCCTGCACAAGCAGGTCGCGGCCAGCCGCAACGGCCCGGGATGTCAACTGTTGTAGCAATGCATCAAAGTCCGACACCTTATTCC
>JABDRA010000083.1 GCA_013041995.1 Anderseniella sp.
ACTCAGGCACTATCGGACCAAATCCGTCATTCATTCAGGAAGGTTCCGTACTCAATATTCCTTGCCTGGACAATGTGTCTCCTTCCACCGCCAATGCATCTGTCCTGCGCCCGGCGACCACCACAGAAGCACTGCCGCCTCCGAAACCACGCGAAATTCGCTTCGTCGTCGGCACAGACTGGGCGCCGTTCACCAACGAGGATCAGGCCCAGGGCGGCATGATCACCGAGGTGGCAAATGTCGCCATGTCACTTGCTGATGGCAAGCCGCCATACAAGATCGACTTCATCAACGACTGGGGAGCCCACCTGCAACCACTCATCTCAGATCATGCCTATGATTTCAGCCTGGTCTGGTTTCGTCCGAACTGCGACCTGCTCGACAAGCTCAGCGACGATTCCAAGTTTCGCTGTAACAACCTCGACTGGTCACAACCGCTGTTCGAGCAGATCATTGGCTATTACACACGACTAGATCAACCTCGCCCTGCCACCCATAGGGATCTGTTTGGTCTGCATATCTGCCGCCCATCAGGCTACTCCACGTTCATGATGGAGGAAGTTGATCTCGTGGAACCCAATATCAAATTCACTCGGGAAAACCTGACCACCGGTTGTTTTGAAGGCCTTGTTTCGGGTAAGTACGATGCCGTTGTACTGGCAGCAGATGTGGCTGAAGGTGCAATCGCCAAAATTGGCGCCAAGGACAAGGTAAAATTCCAGGATCACCTCTCACAAGTCGCGACCATGCATGCGGTAATTGCCAAAACCAATCCAAACGCCAAACAATATCTCGCCACGCTGGATAGCGGCATCAGCAAATTGAAAGAGTCAGGTGAATGGTTCCGGATCGTTACCCGCCAGTTGGCGGAACACAGAGCCAAAACCAAATAGATGACAAGCTGATACACTGACCAAAAGAAAGAGCGCAGTTTTGAGGATATCAAAACCGCGCTCAAATACTTTAGACAATCAGACCGGACTTAGTTCGATTTCGGCGCTTCCATACTCCACCGGATGAACTTGTTGAAAAGCTCTTTTTGGCTTTCATTGTCTCCCACTGCCGTGTGGCCTGAACTTACAAGATATTCCTGAAACTCCTTGAACAACTCTTGTTGTGATTTGGCGGGACCAGACACCGGCTTTGTCTCGCCCGACTGTTGCGCGGCAGCGGCAACCTCAGCCGGTGCGGCCGGCTTGGTTTCCGCCGGCACGGCAACCCATTGTCCAGCCGGCGCAGGTGGCGTTTTTGCCTTATTCACGTTGGTCTTGGTTTCAATCTCTTCAGACACGGCTGTAGGCACGATACGCACCATCCGTTCGCTTTCCGTCTGGGCCACTTCTGCCTTCGGTGCAATGTCGACCGGTGCTTCCACTGCAGCGGCAGCATTTTGTTGTGGCTGTGCAGGCTGGTTGTCCGCAGCAACAACTTCTTCTGCCACAGGTTGCATCGAGACGGGCGGGGTAACAGGGTCGCGTGCCACAATGTCAGTGTCGGACTGAACACCGGCCGGAGGTTGAGCCATCACCGGTACTCCAGAAGCATTTTCCGTTGTACTGCCGGGCATGGTTACAGATACCGGTACACCCTGGAAATGCGAACTGGTGCCTGCAATGTTGCCGTCACCGGCAAGCGGCGAAGTTTGCGCGGCCTGATATCCTGTCCCTTCTGGACCATAAGCCGACATGGCCATGGGAGGACCGACCAGATAATAGGCGGCTGCAATACCGCTGACGCTTGCCAGGAAAAGTCCGCCGGCAAATAGCCAGACACCGTTTTCTCCATTTTTCTGCTTCGCCGCGCGCCTGGCAGTTGCCGCATGTACCCGGCTTTCGAACAAATCATCGAGATGTCTGCCCCGGCTGGCCGCACTCGCCGTGAGAGCTGACGCTTTTCTGCGAGGGCCAGGTGTCGCCGGATTGCCGCTCAGGGGCTTGTTCCAGTTGTCATCTCCAAGCTGGCTCAAATCTATGCGGCTGTTTTTGAACCCATTTCGGGTGTCGTTTGTATTGTTACTCATAACGCTATTCCCCTGTTCCGCTTACGATCCCGTTGGATCAGCTCGGCGGTAGTTCCACACGACTCTTACGGTCTTCTTGTGTGTTTTGCGAAGTTCCCTCACCCTCACGAATGAAATAATCGAAAAATGCCCCGTGATCCGGCATCTATGACTGGATAGGAAACAACGCAGTCGAAGCTGCAAAATTCATACCAATCATATTGCCCCGGTACCGATTGAACACCGGCGTACGGGGCAAGCGGCTAAACACTTACGCATCACAAAGGCCATCCCTTGTTGTCAACGAACACGCTGACTGTAGGCACCGAGTTCGATGTAATCAGGAAGAGAATTGGGTGAAATTATGTTTAAATATGGGCGAACCGACGATGACGCAGACGGGCTTGCCAATCAAGGTTAACGCGGGAACCACTCAGCATCCTCTACCCTGTCCAATCGTCGGTTGTGCGTGAGGTACCAGAAGCAACTGCCACTACCCTGGCTAAATGAGCAACCGATTGCGGGCTGGTAAAGCTTAGCGAGGTAACAATGCCAGCCCGATCAACCAGATAGGACGGGCACGTCAGAATCTGGCCACACAAATTGTTACATTTGGTCTGGAGGATGGCGATTGTAAGATTTGCGGGCACTACCCTTTATACCGATCAGTGCCGCGAAACATGATCGGATCCTTGGATATGCGCAAGAATATGGCGACCGCCCTGGCATGTTGTTTTGTGTTGGGGATTGTTGCCCTGTCCGAATCTGCGGCAACCGCAACCACATCGGCAGATGATGTGCCGTCAGTTGGTTTAACTCGAGACCGCCAGATTGAACTGTTGGAAGGTTTTCGCGACGGGAACACTTTCGAAACCTGTCCCGAATGGCGCAAGAAAAAGCCCAGATAAAAACAGCCGGCGTCCAACGAACACATTATTCGACTATCATTTCCGACAAACTATTTCTTGAAAGCACTCTCACCGGAGCGATACGATCTCGTTTTTGTCACCTAGAAATTTGTTGCTGTTCCTGGCCATCCCGACTTTGGCTTTACTGGTCGCAGGCCGGCAACTGTACCTGAGCACCTATCACGATCTTTCCACCTGGAAAGGCGGAGGCATGGGCATGTTTGCCAGCGCAGACACCCTGGCGCGGTATGTACGGGTTTTCATCGAGACGCCCGATCAAAAACGTATTCTCATCAACAAGCTCACTTACGAACAAAACGACCTGCTCCTGAATACGATGTACTACCCCTCCGAGCGCAATCTGAACACACTGGGTGCGTCTCTGCGTCAAACCAGTTTTTCAGCCTCGAGAGAACCAACCCAGGTCACCCGTTTTGACCAATCAGGAAATCCGTTGGCCGCAGGCAGCACGAGTTACATCGTGGCGTCTGCCAGAGATGACAATCCTGCCGCGTCAGAACTCGATTTGCCGATCATAGTCGAGTTGTGGGAATTTTCTTACGATCCCGGAGACAGGCTCCTGAAAGCTTCCCCCAAAAGGACCGTCAGGTTGGTGGCTGGTGGCAAACGCAGCGAACCCGGCACCAGCCCCGGGACTGAACCCACTCCCGACACAGGGGCTGTGCCCAAACTATGAACGCGGCCACGTACGTTAAGCAACTGACCGTCGATACCGGCGCGGCTTTCCAGCGGCTGTCACAGATCCAGTTCATTGCAGGAGCGTCCCTGTTCCTCCTTGTGTACTGGGGCTTCGAAGAAGGGCTGGCGAAGTTTGTTGTGCAACTGGCCCTGTTGGCGGTTGTACTGCGCCCCGCACTGCTGGAAAGCCGGGTGCTGTGGCTGGCCTTGTCTATCGTCAACACCGTTGCCCTTGTCGACGGTTGGGTTGCGGCTGACAACCACAAATACCTTACCGTCTACTGGGTATATGTCGTGACCCTTGCCGTTGGTGTATCGGACCGGAAGCTTGGCGAAACCATCCTGGCCTGGCACGGGCGGTTTTTCCTGGTGTTCGTTTTCTGTGCCGCAGCTCTGCAAAAAACCATCTCACCGACTTACATGTCTGGCGAGATGTTTGAAATGAGGCTGCTGATTGACGAACGCTTCAAGGCTTTCGGTCATCTTCTGGGCCTCGACAAATCCGTCGCCGATGCAGCGTATGAGTTGAGTGCCAGGCTTAGAAATCCAATGACTGAATTTGAAGGCAATGCTGTTGCGCTGCCGTCAACCGACAGAATTCGCACACTCGGCCTGGTGATCACCTGGTATGATTTGATTATTCAATACGCTATCGGACTCTTGTTCATTCCCGGTCGTGGCATCACCGATCGTATTGGGCATTACTTGCTGTTGTTTTTCATTTTCACCACA
>JABDRA010000085.1 GCA_013041995.1 Anderseniella sp.
CGTGGTCCGGTTCCGCTGCCGACGCGGATTGAAAAGTTCACCGTGAACCGATCACCCCACGTGGATAAGAAGAGCCGCGAACAGTTTGAGATGCGCACGCATCGCCGCATTCTGGATATTGTTGACCCAACACCACAGACAGTGGACGCGCTGATGAAGCTCGACCTTGCAGCCGGTGTTGATGTTGAGATCAAGCTCTGATTTCAGAGCGAGACGAACGGGAGTCTGAACTATGCGTTCAGGAGTAATTGTACAGAAGCTGGGCATGACCCGGATTTTCACCGACGCAGGTGAACATATTCCGGTGACTGTTTTGAAGCTGGATACCTGCCAGGTGGTTGGCCAGAAGACCGTTGAAAAGAACGGTTATACGGCTCTGCAGCTTGGTGTCGGTACCGCCAAGGTGAAGCGCCTGACCAAGGCTGATCGCGGTCAATTCGCGGTTGCCAAGGTTGAGCCGAAGCGCAAGGTCGTCGAGTTTCGGGTGAGCCCGGAAAACCTGGTTGATGTTGGTGAAGAGATCATCGCTGATCACTATTTCGCCGGCCAGTATGTCGATGTATCCGGTACCTCGGTCGGTAAAGGCTTCGCCGGTGCCATGAAGCGTCATAATTTTGGCGGCCTTCGTGCGTCGCACGGTGTGTCGGTTTCTCACCGTTCACATGGTTCGACCGGTCAGTGTCAGGACCCTGGCAAGGTGTTCAAGGGCAAGAAGATGGCCGGCCAGATGGGGAATGAGCGGGTAACCGTTCAGAACCTGCAGATTGTAAAGACCGACACTGAGCGCGGCCTGATCATGGTCAAGGGTGCCGTTCCCGGCGCCAAGGGCGGTTGGGTCCGGTTGAGTGACGCTGTCAAAAAGCCTCAGGCTGAAAACGCGATTATGCCGGCTGCACTTCGTTCATCTGCTGCTGCCGCTGCGGCCGCTGCTGCTGAAGCCGAGGCTGCTGCTGCAGCAGAAGCCGCCGCAGAAGCTGAACGGATTGCTGCTGATGATGCTGCGGCTCAGGCCAAGGCAATGGAAGACGCGCCTGCCGAAACTGATGACGGTGCCGATGGAGGCAGCGAATAATGAAAACAGATATTCAAACACTTCAGGCAAAAAAGGCCGGCACGGTTGATCTGTCTGACGAAATTTTTGGTCTCGAGCCGCGCGGCGACCTGTTGCACCGCATGGTGACATGGCAGTTGGCCAAGCGCCGCGCTGGTACCCATAAAACCAAGGGTCGTGCTGAAATCAACCGCACCGGCGCTCGTTACGGTCGCCAGAAGGGCGGCGGTACGGCACGTCACGGTTCACGCCGGGTTGGTATTTTTGTCGGGGGTGGCAAGGCTCATGGGCCGGTAGTTCGCAGTCACGCAACGGGTCTTCCCAAGAAGGTCAGGGCACTGGCTCTTCGCCATGCGCTGTCAGCCAAGGTCAAGGCCAATGAGCTGATCATTCTGGATAGCTCCGAAGTCAAGACGCCAAAGACCAAGGATCTGGCCGGCGCGTTTTCAAAGCTTGGCCTGACCAATGTCCTGGTAATCGACGGCGCTGAAGTAAATGAAAACTTCGCCAAGGCAGCCAGCAACCTGATCAATGTCGATGTTTTGCCAGTGCAGGGCATCAATGTTTACGACATCCTGCGCCGGCAGAACCTGGTTCTGACCAAGGCTGCTGTTGAAGCGCTGGAGGCGCGGTTCAAATGAGCATGGAAAAGAACTACAACATTATCCGCTCACCATCGATTACCGAGAAGGCGACACTGCTGAGTGAAGCCAACCAGGTGGTATTCAATGTGGCCGGTACGGCTTCCAAGCCGGAAATCAAGAAGGCTGTCGAAGAGTTGTTCAATGTCAAGGTGAAGGCAGTGAATACACTGGTTCGCAAGGGCAAGACCAAGCGGTTCCGCGGTATTCGGGGTCGGCAGAGTGATGTTAAAAAAGCGATTGTCACACTCGAAGATGGTCAATCCATCGACGTGACAACCGGGCTTTAAAGTTTAATTTGAGCGATTGAGACGTAAACCATGGCACTGAAAAAGTTCAAGCCCAATACGCCAGGACAGCGGCAGCTGGTCATCGTTGACCGCTCCGGTCTGTGGAAGGGCAAGCCCGTCAAGACCCTGACAGAAGGTCTGTCGAAGAGCGGTGGCCGCAACAACCATGGCCGTCAAACCTCGTTTTCACGCGGTGGCGGACATAAGCGCACCTATCGTATTATCGATTTCAAACGGACACGCGAAGGCACTGCCAGCGTTGAACGTATTGAATACGATCCAAACCGCACCGCTTTCATTGCGCTGCTGAAATACGAAGACGGCACGCTGTCATATATTCTCGCCCCTCAGCGCCTGAACGAAGGCGACCAGGTTGTCACCGGCACGACCGGTGTTGACGTGAAGCCGGGCAACTGCATGCCGCTTGGCAACATCCCGGTAGGTACCATCATCCACAACGTTGAGATGAAGCCGGGCAAGGGTGGCCAGATTGCACGGTCTGCAGGTGCCTATGCCCAGCTGGTCGGTCGTGACCGCTCCATGGCGCTGTTGCGGCTCAAGTCCGGCGAGACCCGGATGGTATCTTCCGAGTGCCGGGCCACGGTTGGTGCCGTGTCGAACCAGGACCACATGAACACAAATGACGGCAAGGCCGGGTGTTCGCGCTGGCGTGGTCGTCGCCCGGTGGTTCGTGGTGTCGCCATGAACCCGATCGATCACCCGCACGGTGGTGGTGAA
>JABDRA010000099.1 GCA_013041995.1 Anderseniella sp.
AGGCGGCGTATTAGAGCAAACCGCGGCTGGTGAATGGACCTTCACGGGTTCAACCGCTGATGCCAATAGCTTGGCTGTTACGCCGTACGGAGCGACGGACGCGTTTGATCTGGGTGTCTCTGTCACGACAGTCGATGGCAGCTCCATCGGTACATCGATTGTCGCCACTGTGCCGATCACCGTAACCAATCCGGGGCTGGATATCGTCGGCGACGGGACTGGTGAAACACTTGTGGGTGGAGCTGGTGCGGACCTCATTGCTGGTGGCGGAGGAGCCGATGTATTGACCGGTGGCGCAGGGCCGGACCTCTTCGTATGGCAAGCCGGCGATCTTGCCGGCGGGGTCGTGGACCAGATCACTGACTTCGACGCATCGCAGGATGTGCTCGATCTCGCCGCTCTCCTGACTGCTTACGATCCGGCCAGCGATGTGGTGGCGGATTTTGTTGCGCTGTCGGAAGCAGGAGGCAATACGACGGTGTCAATCGATCAGGCTGGGGGCGGCAACCACACCACGGATGTTGTCGAACTGACCGGTGTTACAGGTCTTGATCTGGCGACTCTCGTTGCTTCTTCCCACATCACCGTATGAGGTGTGGTGAGGTCAGCAAATATTTTTATAATTTTAACATAGGTTTAGTTGGTTTGTCTAAAAAGTAAAATAGTGATTTGTTGATAAGTTTTGATATTTTTTCGAATAGGAATTTCAGGATGATAAAAGATTAATTTTAGCAAATAAAATATATTCTGTTTACTGTATAAAATCTGAGTGATTTGGTTAAAAAGTTTGGCTGTGATGTATTGAGGGGGTTACTGACATGAATTTAAAATTAAAAACCTACTGTATGATCGTGGGAATGGGATTTATATATCTGGTTACAATGACGGGTTATTCGTTTGCCGACAGTATACGCCAGGCAGCGCGCGATGCGGTTGCTTACCATCCTGATGTTAAAGCCCTGCTGGCAAATCGCCGTGCAATTGGCGAAGAGCTTGTTGCGGCGGAAGGGCTCGCCCGGCCGGGAGTTCGGGTTGAAGGGCGCTATGGAGCCTATCATGGCGACTCGACGAACACTCAGGGTTACGGCGAGGCATCCGTCAAGCTGCGCCAGCCACTCTATCTGGGCGGCAAAATTCAATCGGAAACCGCCCGACAAACATCTCGGGTTGATTCGGCCAGCAATCGTGTTGCGGATACCGTGGAGACTGTCGCTTTACAGGCAGTCCAGGCTTATCTGGAAATGGTGCGCGCCAGGCGGGTATTGTCGAGGGCGGTCGCAAACAGCAATGTTGTTGACCGCATCTACAACCGAGTATCCGACCGCGTGAACGGCGGCGGCGGCAACTCAGCTGATCTGGAACAGGTACGGGCACGCCGTTACGCGGCTCAAACTGCAGTAACAAATGCCAGGATACAGACCCGTGATGCTCTCGCGCTGTTCAAAACAGCCGTCGGGCGCAATCCGGGAAAATTGCGCCAGGACGATTTACCAAAGCATTCTTTGTCCCGGTCTATCGACCACGTGCTGAACCGCGCGCGGGACATGTCGCCGAAACTTCTGGCTATTAAATTTGATGCGGATGCGGCGGAAGCTGCCATTGGTACGGCGCGGTCGGAGTTGTTGCCGCAAGTGGCGCTGGAACTGTCAGCCAATCATGCCGATCGAATACGAAGCGTGTCTCAAGAGCGGCAATCGTTGAAAGCGATGGTTGTTGTTTCGATGAGCTTGTACAATGGCGGCATCAATCATGCTCGCTTGCGCGAAGCCCGTCATCGCGCCGATGAGGCAAAACACCTGATAGGGTCGGCTGAGGTCAGTGTGGAACGTGAACTGCGGCTATCATGGAACAAGTATCACGGTTCGGGCAACCTGGTCCAAAACCTGTTGAACCAGTCTCGCGCCAACCGCAGGCTGGTCGATCTGAGGCTGAAGCAATACGATTCCGGGCTCGCCACCCTGATTTCGATTCTTGATGCGCAGAACGAGGCTTTCGTAGCAGGCGTGCAGGCCACAAATGAATTTAATGCCGGGCGTTTTGCGTTCTTTAAACTGCTGGCTGCCACCGGCACCCTGGCTGAAACGCTTGGCGTTGTTCGTTCTTTGGACGAGTGAGGCGGCTTGAATGGGCGGGGTAATCAAGCCAAAACTTGAAGCTGTCGAACAGTTCGACACCATTTCTGCCATGGCAGCGGGTGCTGTTTGTGTTTTGGGAGCAGGTAATCCGAATGCTCTGTCTGAAGATGTTCTGCGGGAACGACTGCCGCATCTGGGCAACGACGCCTCACTGTCTACCGTTTCACTTGTCGGCCGCGCTGCAGGCCTGTCGGCAACCGCAAGGAAACTGAAGCCCGGCAAGCTGCGCAGCAGCGATTGCCCGTTTATCACGCGTGACAATGATGGCCGATGGCATACGATTACTGATGTATCCCAGCCTGGACTTGCCACCGAGGCCACAACAGATGGATCGGTGCAGCCCCTCATGTTGGATGGTTTGGCAAAAAAAGACAGATTGGCCGGCTGGTCATTGCGTGCGCTGGATGGACCAGAACGCAGCAGGCGAGATGGCCGTAGCGCACATGCAGACACGCCGGAAATTTCCTTCTGGCCTGCCCGCAGTGTGTTGCTTCCGGTCATTGCTGCAACCCTAGTAATCAACATTCTCGCGCTCGCGATTCCGCTTGCCACAATGAATATTTTTGACCGGGTTATCTCAAATGCGGCTTATGAAACACTGTGGGTGCTTGCCGCCGGGGTGGTGATCTCGCTGGTTTTCGATTTCCTGCTGCGCTCTTTGCGCGCTTCGGTTCTGGATCGCTCATCGGCGCGCTCTGACGTGCTTTCCGTAAATGGTGTCTTTGGCCGAATTCTCGGTGCGAAGGTGAAAGCGGGCAGAGCTGGAGTCGGCATGCAGGTCAACAGCCTGCGTGAGTTTGAAACGGTCCGTGATTACTTTAATGCCTCGGCGATCGCAGCACTTGGAGACCTTCCCTTCGTGGCGTTGTTTCTGCTGGTGATCTGGCTGGTGGCCGGTTGGCTGGTAGTGGTGCCGCTTGTCGCGGTTCCGGTATTTCTAATTACCGCTATACTGATTCAGTTGCGGTTGCGGCATGTGGTGGAAGGATCATTCAACGACACCGCCCAAAAGAGTTCTCTGGCAACCGAGATCCTGTCCAGTATCGAAAGTGTCAAACTAGCCCGGGGCGAACGATGGGCCGCGAAGTGCTACGAACGCGCGGTGGCTTCGCAGTTGCGTCATTCTCTTGCCATCCGGTTCTGGACCAACGCCTCCTTGCATATCATCACATTGTTTCAGGGCATGGTGACCATCACTATCCTTGTCGTCGGCGTTTATCTTGTTACCGACGGCACGATCACGCCGGGTGCGCTGTTCGCAACAAATCTTCTGGCTGCGCGCTGTCTCGGGCCGCTTGTGGGGGTGTCGGCCCTGATTGCCCGTTTCACACAAATACGCATGGCGAAGCATGCGGTGTCGGAACTTGCTGCAATGGAAAACGAACGTCCGGCAGACAGACTGCTGATCAAGCCAGGGAAGCTCGAAAGGGGGATCTCGTTCGACAATGTTTCATTTGCGTACAATGAAGAGGCCCCCGAGGTATTGCGGGACGTGACTTTGACAATCCGCACCGGGGAACGGGTCGCGGTTATCGGCGGCAACGGGTCCGGCAAGACAACCATGCTGCATCTCATCAGCGCCTTGCGCCATCCGACACGTGGGCGCGTCCTGATCGATGACCTGGCCAGCAGCGATGTCGAACCTGTGGCCTGGCGGTCGCAGCTTGGTGTAGCACCCCAAAGTCCTGCATTCATGTCCGGAACCGTTCGTGACGCGGTAACAATGGGCCGATCTTTTGATGATGATGCGATCCTGAAAGCGATAACTATATCCGGCGCACTCGGCTGGCTCAGTCAGACGGGCCTTGGCCTTGACACGCCTCTGGGGGAACATGGCCAGGGCTTTTCAGGCGGTCAGCTGCAAACCCTGGCTGTGGCGCGGGCCTTGGTTGGGGATCCACCTGTGATTGTGTTGGACGAACCCACCAGCCATCTTGACGGTCGCAGCGAGGCGGCGTTCGCAAGTCATCTGCGCGCACTTCCTGCACACACCACCATTGTCCTCGTCACGCACCGTCCCGCCATGATCGAGGCCGCGCAAAGGCTGATCGTAATGGAGGCGGGCAAGGTGCTGCTTGATGGTCCACGAGACGATGTGCTTGCACAACTGCGTGGCGTGGTCGACCAAAGGGTTTCGGTTGCCGGGAGTAATGCGGCATGACAGAGTTGAGCCCGGCCAGTGCTGACCTTCTGCGCCCGCGTAACGGCCTGGCTTTTGCTCTCATTTTCTGTGTTGTCGGGGCTCTTGCAGCTGCCGTCGTATGGTCGACGCAAGCCCGGATGGTAGAAGTATCGTCGGGCCAGGGGAGGGTTATTCCCAGCGGGCGCGTCAAGGTAGTTCAAAACCTGGAAGGCGGGATCGTCCTGTCAATTCATGTGCAGGAAGGCGCAACGGTTGAGAAGGGGGCGCCATTAGTATCGATCGATCCGATCCAGGTCGGTGCCGTGCTGGCCGAAAACCGAGTTACGATCCGTGCGCTCGCGGCCTCAACGGCCTGGTTGCAGGCCCTGTTGGATGGCAGGGAGCCTGACTTTGGTCAACCGGAAGATCAGCAGCACGCAAATGTCATTGCACGTAGCAGGGCCGAATTTGTTTCCACGCACGCGGAGGCTCGGGCCGCACTGCATTCGCTGGATCGACTTGCCGATCAGAAAGAGCTGGAAATGGCTGAGATCCGCAGTCGCCTTGCCAGCACACGCGCCGCGCTCGAAGTCGCGCAAGAACAGTTTGAAATAATGGAAAAGCTGCACGCAAGCCAGGCGGCCAGCCGTGCCGACTATCTGACTGCAAAATCCCGTAAGCTCGAATTGGAGGGACAGGCAGAAGCACTTGAACTGACATTGCCACGGATCTCTGCAGCCCGGTTGGAGATAGCTGCGAAGCGGGGTGAGCAGATCGCACGTTTCCGCGCAAAGCTCTCGTTGAGATTGAATGAAGCGTCAACCAAGCTCGCCGTCCTGCGCAAGACGGAAACCGTCGATGCCGACCGCGTTTCACGTGCACAGTTACGCGCACCTGTGCGAGGTATCATCAAAACAC
>JABDRA010000107.1 GCA_013041995.1 Anderseniella sp.
CTGTTTGCCCACTGTTTCACCTGTTCAAAGGACGTGTTTGCCGCCAGCCGGATAGCCTCGGCCCTGGCTGCCCACGGCATCGCTACATTGCGGTTCGACTTTACCGGCCTTGGGGCCAGTGAGGGTGAATTTGCCAACACCAATTTTTCATCAAACGTGGCTGACCTGATTGCCGCGGCAAACTGGCTGCGTGAAAATTATCGCGCACCTGAATTGCTGATCGGCCACTCTCTGGGTGGCGCAGCGGTTCTGGCTGGTGCCGGAGACATTGCAGAACTGAAAGCGGTGGCAACCATTGGCGCACCTGCCGATGCGGATCATGTTGTGCACAATTTCCATGCCAGTCTCGACACCATTGAAAGCGACGGCGAGGCCACCGTATCCCTGGCGGGCCGCGAATTCACTATCAAGAAACAGTTCCTGGACGATGTGCGCGGCACCAGCCTGAAAGCCCGGATTTCGGCGTTGAAGCCGGCATTGATCGTGTTTCATGCCCCGCTTGACCAGACCGTCGGCATTGACAATGCATCGGCAATTTTTTCCGCCGCCAGGCATCCCAAGAGCTTTATCTCGCTGGATGGGGCCGACCATTTGCTGTCGCGCAGGCGCGATGCGGTATTTGTGGCCGACGTGCTGGCCGGGTGGGCGAACCGGTTCCTGCCACAGACACAGCGTCCGCAGGCAGCTCCAGCCGGCGTGGTCAGGGTGCGCGAGACACAGCAGGGCAAGTTCCAGCAGGATGTGCTGGTTGATGATCATCACCTGTTGGCGGACGAGCCGTCCTCGGTCGGTGGAGACGGCACCGGCCCGTCACCTTACGACTATTTGTCGATCGCACTCGGTACCTGCACGTCCATGACGCTGCGCATGTATGCGGACTTCAAGAAGCTGCACTTGGGCCGTGTTACGGTCGATGTAACCCACGGCAAGGTGCATGCCGATGACTGCAGGGACTGTGGAGAAGGCAAGAACGGCAAGATTGACCGGTTCGAGCGCACCATATCGGTTGAAGGAGAGATTTCATCGGAATTGCGGGGTAAATTGGAGGAAATCGCCGGTAAATGCCCGGTTCATCGCACGCTTGAGGCCGAATCTGCGGTTGTGACCAGGGTCATAGAGTGAGATTTCGCTACATTAACGTGTTTTAACCGGCCGGACACCATCGTGTAATGTGACATTCACTAAATCTCCATGCATCAGATGTTTCCGATTCCGTGCAATGGAGATTTTACAGACATGACTACTTACACCAAACTTGGCTCCAAAAGCCGCAAGGCTGTTTATGCTGCGATGATTGCCGGCCTGCTCGGCGCAACCGCTCTTACCGGCACCATCAGCCATGCTGGCAATGAGGCAACAAAAACCCAGATTTCACTCAATACCGCACCTGCTTCAGGCTTTGCCGACCTGGTGGAAACCGTGATGCCGTCAGTTGTTTCGGTGCAAAGCAAGTACACGCCGGTTGCGTCACGTGACGATAGGGGTATACGCGACCAGCGCCGTCAATTTCAGTTTGGTTTTCCGCAAGGCTCGCCTTTTGAGCGCTTTTTCCGCAATCAGCCTGATCGCAATGGCGGAGCCATGCCACAGCCGCGTGGACGCAACGGCACTTCGCAAGGCTCAGGTTTCATAATCTCTGAAGATGGTTTCCTGGTTACCAACAACCATGTAATCAAGGATGCCAGCGAGGTTTCGGTCAAGTTCTCCGACGGGCGCGAGCTTGATGCCAAGGTGATCGGAACCGATCCGAAAACCGACCTTGCCCTGTTGAAGATAGACAGCAACGAGAGATTTACCGCGATCAAGTTTGCCGCAGACAAACCCCGCGTTGGCGACTGGGTGGTCGCCGTCGGCAATCCGTTCGGGCTTGGCGGTACGGTGACGACCGGTATCATTTCGGCTTCCGGCCGGGATATTGGCGCTGGTCCTTATGATGATTTTCTGCAGATCGATGCCCCGATCAACCGTGGTAATTCGGGCGGACCGGCATTCAACCTGAAAGGCGAGGTTATCGGCGTCAACACGGCTATTTTCTCGCCTTCCGGTGGCAGCGTCGGCATTGGTTTTGCCATTCCGGCTTCAACTGCAGAAGCGATCATCGCTGATCTCAAGGATGACGGCAATGTAACGCGTGGCTGGCTCGGCGTTCAGATCCAGACAGTATCTGAAGATATCGCATCAAGCATTGGTCTCGACAAGCCATCTGGCACACTGGTTGCTGCGGTAACCGACGGTTCACCGGCAGAAAAGTCCGGTTTGCGCACCGGCGACACGATCTTGAAAGTGAACGGCGCCGACATCAAAGGTCCCAAGGAACTGTCACGCGCAGTTGCCAAGATCAAGCCGGGCACGAGCGTGGAAATGACAGTATTCCGTGACGGTAAACAGCGTGACATCAAGGTGTCGATTGGAGAAATGCCGGGCGAAAAGCAGGCATCCATCAGCCCTGAACGCGACAGTGAGCCCGCGGCGGACCAGAAGCTTGGCCTGGCACTGGCTCCTGCTGAAGATGGTGAAGGGGTCGTCGTTGCAGACGTCATGCCTGGTTCACCGGCAGCCGAACAGGGCATTCGCCAAGGCGATGTGATCCTTGAGGTCGATGGCGCATTTGTCGATCAACCGGACGCCGCAGTGGCTGCAATTCGCCAGTCATCTGCCAGGTCCGGCACGTCTCCAGTGCTGTTGCTGGTAAAAAATGATCGCGGACAACGTTTTGTTGCACTTAAAATTGCAAAAGGTTGATACTATATAGAAAGAATGGCGGCGTGACCTCTGCCCCCTCTGTACCAACGCCGCCATCGTGCCTCCGTGTGCCTCACAATGATGTTTCGGGTAGACCTCCCGCCCCCCCTGCCAACGGTCTTCTGGAACAAGAGGTGTACGGGGGCACACTTGCCTTTTCCGTCTGGAATGGGCACGAACAACGGTGACTTTTACCAGTGGATCTAGAGTGCATGAAAATTCTTGTCGTAGAAGATGATCGCGAAGCGGCCAGCTGGCTTGAGAAGGGTCTGGTTGAAGAAGGTCATGTCGTAGACCTGGCCGCCAATGGAACCGATGGCCTCGAGCTGGCTCGCGAGCAGACCCATGATGTCATCATTATGGACCGGATGATGCCGGGCATGGATGGTCTTGAAGTCGTCAAGACACTGCGCGGAGAAGATATCACCACACCGGTGCTCATACTGTCGGCGCTCGGCGAAGTGGACGACAAGGTGCTTGGTTTGCGCGCCGGCGGTGATGACTATCTTGCAAAGCCTTACGCGTTTACCGAACTTCTGGCCCGGGTTGAAACCTTGCGCCGCCGCCGGGATGCAACCCCGCATGCAACCAAACTCAAGGTCGCAGATCTCGAAATTGATCTCCTGGCCCGCACGGCAACCCGCGCAGGTGAAGACATTTTGCTGCAACCGCGCGAATTCAAGCTGCTGGAGTATCTGATGCGCAATGCCGGCAGTGTGGTGACCCGTACCATGTTGCTCGAAAATGTCTGGAACTATCATTTTGACCCGCAGACCAATGTGATTGACGTCCACATCTCCAGATTGCGGGCCAAGGTGGACAAGGAATTCGGCGAACCGCTTCTGCACACCGTTCGTGGCGCCGGGTACAGTATTCGTGCGGGCCGCTCTTAAACTTCTGCAAACGTCGACCTTCCGGCTGGCGGCTGTCTACCTGACTGTATTTGCCATCTCGGTGGGCGCTATTCTTGCCTATATCTACTGGAATACCGCCATTCTGCTGGAACGCCAGACCGAAGACACGGTCGAGGCGGAGGTCCAGGGCCTGGCCGAACAGTACAGAGTTCGCGGGCCCCGCGGACTGCTTGAGATCATCAAGTCGCGCAGTGCAGAAGCAGATGGCGCGGTCTATATCCTGACCAATTCCGTGGGACGCAGGCTTGCCGGCAATCTGCAATCCTTGCCCGTTGAAGCGGTGGGTGAGCGCGGCACCATAGATTTCAAATTCCCGTATGAAACCGGCAGAGGCCTTGTTGATCATACGGCCCGGGCATTTTTCGTTCGCCTGGAAGGCGGTTTTCAGCTTGTTGTCGGCCGCGATGTGGAAGAGCGCCGGCAGTTCAACCGGATCATCAGGACATCGCTGTTCTGGGCTCTGGGGCTGACACTTGTGCTTGGCGTCGGGGGTGGTCTGCTGATGAGCCGTAACTTCCTGCGCCGGGTGGACGAGATCAATGGCGCAAGCCGCGCCATCATGGCCGGCGACCTGGGTGAAAGAATGCCGGTTTCCGGGACCGGTGACGAGATCGACCGCCTGTCGGAGAGCCTCAACGACATGCTGGACCAGATCAACCGGCTGATGACCGGCATGAAGGAAGTGTCTTCCAATGTCGCCCATGATCTGCGTACGCCGTTGACGCGCTTGCGTGCACGCGCCGAAGATGCGTTGCGCTCAAACTCGGCGGAAGAACACAAGGCTGCGCTGGAAGCCAATATCGCCGAGGCAGACGGCCTGCTCACTACATTCAACGCCCTGCTGTCCATTGCGCGTGCCGAGGCAGGCCAGATGCGCGAAGGGTTTCAGGATACTGATCTCGTGGCTCTGCTGGACGATCTGGTCGAGTTGTATGGTCCCATTGCGGAAGAGGCCGGCGGGACGCTTGTTCTGGATGCGCCGGAAACGGCGCTGGTGCGGGCCGACAGGCAGCTTGTGGCCCAGGCGATGACAAACCTGCTCGATAACGCGATCAAGTATGGCCGCGATGCAAAAACCGGGGTGCCTGCAATAAAATTGCAGATTGTCCGCTCAAAAGCCGATGGCTGGACCGTACAGGTCAGTGATACCGGACCTGGTATCGACGCAACCGACAGGGAGCGGGTCAAGGGCCGCTTTGTCCGGCTGGACAAGAGCCGCAGCGAGCCTGGAAGCGGACTCGGCCTGGCGCTGGTCGACAGTGTCATGAAGCTGCATGCGGGTGGTTTCGAAATCGAGGGTGCAAATCCCGGGCTTACCGCAAAGTTGCATTTTCCGGTCAGGGCTTAAAATACAACGAAAATCCCGGATACACTTTTGCTAATCCCGTTGCAGAGGTTAGGGTCTCAAGCTCAGTCCGGTTTTTTGCAGTTGGTATCCATGAACAAGGCTTTGTCCGCCGCACAAGTGTCGTTGCCAGTACAACCTGATGAGCAGGACCTGCTTGCCGGGATCGTGGAGCACGCGGCGATCCTTGAGCCCTTATGTCAGAAATCTGCTGCCGCCCGCGCTCTTCTGGCCCATATTGCCGCCGGGTCTCCATTTCTGTCCGGGCTGGTGCGGCGTTATCCTGAGTTTGCTGTCGAAGCACTGAGCATGCCGCCTGATCAGGTGTTTGGCGATGTGCGCGCACGTCTTGAGACGGAGGCTGCATCTGCCCCGTCACAGGCCGATCTGATGCGTCATCTGCGTGTCGCGAGAAATCATGTCGCCCTGCTGATTGCGCTGGCTGACATTGCAGGCTGCTGGTCCTGCGAGCAGGTGACGCGTGCGCTGACCCGATTTGCCGACGTGGCGGTCGCGGGCGCTGTAAACTGGTTATTGGAAGAGGCCGTGGAAGCCGGCAAGCTGACACCGGACAAAGGCCAGCCTGCGTCAGACGGCTACACGGTTCTAGCCATGGGAAAGCATGGTGCGGGTGAATTGAACTACTCGTCCGACATTGATCTCATCGTGCTTTACGATCCTGAAAAAATCCCGCTGGAACAAAAAGATAAGGCTGCTCAAGTTTATGTTCGCATAACCCGGACGCTGGCCAGCGTTCTGCAGGACCGGACAGAGGACGGCTATGTGTTCCGCATTGATCTGCGCTTGCGGCCGGACCCGCGCGCAACCCAGATTGCCATCGCCATCGGTGCGGCTGAGAACTATTACGCGTCGATGGGACAGAACTGGGAACGGGCTGCCATGATCAAGGCCCGAGCAGTGGCAGGTGATCTGGAACTGGGACAGGAATTTTTAAAAGGTCTTACCCCGTTTGTCTGGCGCAAATACCTGGACTTTGCGGCAATCGCGGATGTGCAGTCCCTGAAACGGCAGATGCACGCCCACAAGGGCCATGATTCCATCGTGGTGCTGGGCCACAACATCAAGCTGGGACGCGGGGGAATTCGCGAGATCGAATTTTTTGTGCAGACCCAGCAATTGATTGCAGGCGGCAAGAACCCCGACCTCAGGGGCAACCGCACACAAGCCATGCTGGATAAACTGGTGCAGGCCGGATGGATCGAGCAGACAGCCAGCGATGAATTGAACGACGCATATGTGTTTTTGCGCACCATCGAACATCGGCTGCAGATGGTAGCCGATGAGCAGACCCAGACATTGCCGGCAACGCAGGAGGCATTTGCCGGGTTTGCGCGGTTTTGCGGGCTTGACGATCCGGATGAACTGGCGGACAGGCTTACCGCCACATTGAAGATGGTGCAGGGGCACTATGCCGGTCTGTTCGAAGAAGCGCCTGAACTTGGCAGCGAACTGGGCAGTCTGGTGTTTACCGGTGGCGACGATGACCCGGAAACGTTGCACACGCTTGCCGGGATGGGATTCGCGCAGGCCTCTGAAGTTTCAGCCACCATTCGCGGCTGGCATTTCGGGCGTTACCCTGCAATGCGCTCATCTGCCGCCCGTGAACGGCTGACCGAATTGATGCCGGCACTGCTGACGGCCCTGTCACGCTCTGGCCAGCCGGATCAGGCGCTTATCGCCTTTGACCGGTTTGTTGCCGGACTGCCGGCCGGTGTTCAGCTGTTTTCCATGTTCAAGGCAAATCCGTTCCTGCTCGAACTGATGACGACCGTGCTGGGCTCTGCGCCGCGCCTGGCGCAGAGCCTGTCACGCCGTCCCCGCCAGCTTGAAGCGGTGCTGGATCCGGACTTTTTTGGTGCAATGCCGGATGATGCCGAACTGGCTGACTGTTTTGCAGCCTTGCGCGGTGGCGATGCCACATACGAAGAGATCTTGAGCGCGACCCGCATCACCGCCCATGAATTGTCGCTTCGCATCGGCATGCGCATTTTGTCGGAAACGGTCAGCGCGGAGCAGGCAGGCCTGGCCTATTCAAAACTCGCAGATGCCGTGACCGCTCACATGCTCCAGGTTACCACCGCTGATGTGGGTGTGCGGCACGGCCATGTTCGAGGCGGCTCGATGATCGTCATGGCACTGGGCAAGCTGGGTGGCTGCGAGATGACGGCGGCGTCTGATCTGGATCTGATCATGCTGTATGATTTTGCCGACGATGTCGACGCGTCCGACGGTGACAGGCCATTGCCGGCATCACAGT
>JABDRA010000109.1 GCA_013041995.1 Anderseniella sp.
CGGCGCGCCGCTGAACGAGGAATTTGCCGCCGCCATCGGGGCAGACGCCTATTGCCGTGACGCTGCCGTGGCCGTGGAAACCGCCAAGGAGTTCATGGCCCGCAAGCACAATCAGGTAACTGCCTGAACCGCCATTTCCGGACTGTTTTGAAATCGACGCGCCTGCAGGCTTGATGTCTGCAGGCGCTTTTTTTGATGTTTGGAAGCACTTTTCCGCGGGTTGTATCGAGTGGCCACGCTCGAATGAACGGCATGTGAGGAATTGCACATCGCCTCAATTACATTTTTGTCATCTTCAGTGACATCGACGTGACTGACACGAAACAGATCACAAAATTCAATTTGGAGGAAACAGACCCATGACCACCATCCGCAATACAGCAATTGCTGCCGTCGCCGCCATCACCATCGCCGCTGCAATGGCGTCTCCTGCCCATGCCATTTCGAAAAAGGGCGCTTTCTGGGCCGGTGTCGGCACGATCGCAACCATTGGCGCAATCGGCGCTGCCCATGGTCATGGCTATTATGGCCATGACGAGTATCGCGGTGGCCGTCACTATCGCCGCTCGGCCCGCCGCTGCGCCCGCCGTTTTGGCTGGCACACCTGGCGCTGGGAGCGCTGCATGAGCCGCCGCGGCTACTGATTCAGCAGTTTGATCTCACCAGAGATTGTGCAAACGCCACCGGGCTTTTTCGGCGGCGTTTGTCGTTTTCAGCATCGCCGGTCTGATCAGTCAGGTCTATACTGCAGGCCATGAAGAACCTCGGCCCGGAAGAAAAATTTGAATTCCGCAAGAAGTCCGGTGATGTGCTGATCATTGCCTGCGGCGCGCTGGGACGTGAATTGGTGACACTGATCGAGATGAACCGCTGGTCCCATCTCGATATCCAGTGCCTGCCGGCCATCTGGCACAATACGCCGGACAAGATCCCTGGCGGCGTGCGCGATGCCATCCACAAGGCTATGGCCACCGAGCGATACCGTGAAATCTTCATAGCTTATGGCGATTGTGGAACCGGCGGAATGTTGGACAAGGTCATCGAGCAGGAGGGCGTCAAACGCATTGACGGGCCGCACTGCTACTCGTTCTTCTCCGGCAATGACAAATGGGCCACGCATCAGGATGATGAAATCACCGCGTTTTACCTGACCGACTATCTGGCCCGGCATTTCGACAAGCTGGTCTGGGAGGGGTTTGGCATGGCCGCTCACCCGGAACTGCGCGACATGATGTTTTGCCATTACACAAAAGTGGTCTATCTGGCGCAGACCGAGGATGAAACCTTGCAGGAAATGGCCAGGGCGGCAGCGGAAAAACTGCAGCTTGACTACGAGTACCGGTTCACCGGTTATGGCGACCTGGCCGTGGACATGGCCAAGTTGGAGACAGCTTGAGAACTGGTCATGTGCCAGTAAATCCACCATACGGTTTCGCAAATCCGGACAGGGCGGCTATACCGGGGTCAAATTTCAATCATCGATGAAGGCTAAATCATATGACCTGGAACGTTTACCTGTCGGGCGAAATTCACACCAACTGGCGCGAGGAACTTGAATCAGGCGCAAAGGCTGCCGGTCTGCCGGTCAGCTTCTCTGCGCCCGTCACCAATCACCCGGCATCGGATGATTGCGGTGTCGCCATTCTGGGCGAGGAGCCCAACAAGTTCTGGCATGACAACAAGGGCGCCAATATCAACGCGATCCGCACCCGTACCCTTATTGAAAAGGCCGATGTCGTGGTGGTGCGCTTCGGCGAAAAGTACAAGCAGTGGAACGCTGCCTTCGATGCCGGTTATGCATCGGCACTCGGCAAGGCGGTGATCATCATGCACGGGGCCGATCACCAGCACGCCCTGAAAGAAGTGGATGCAGCGGCACTCGCAGTTACCGAAACCCCGGCCCAGGTCGTGGACATTCTGCGCTATGTGATCAACGGCGAACTGAAGGGGTATTAGAGCATCAGGCGTTTAATCTGCAATGTCGCCGAAAGCGCGCCACAGCGCCTCACAGGGTGTATGCGGCGCTCTCCGATATTTCCGCTTTCGGCGGGCGCGGGTACTTTGTTCGCGCCGGTAATAGATCCCCATTTTCATGGGGATGACAGGAGTGCCGGGTCGCAAAACTGGTAATTATTACGTTCACGCAGGCAGGCCTCCGGCTGCGCTTCGCTGGGGCGCACTTTGTGCCTCGAATTGGACATCATCACTGCCGTCATCCCCATGAAAATGGGGGTCCAATGCCAGTAAGGACGATGTATGTCGCCAAGTATGGATTCCAGCCTGGACAGCAAAGAGCCTTCACTGGGGTGACGACTGTACGAGACCCATATATTCAGCCTGGCGCTCTACCCTTCCGGTTTGGCGTCTGAATAATCGTCATTCAGCGGCTCGCGAAACTCGCCTCCTGCGATTTCGTAATAATCGCCGGCAAAGTCGCAATAGATGTGGCCCTTGAGCGGTACACCAAGCGGTCCGTCAAACAC
>JABDRA010000111.1 GCA_013041995.1 Anderseniella sp.
GATGGGCAGACGCGGTGGCGGCGGCATCGGGATCGGCACTATCATTATCCTGGGCATTTTGGGGCTTGTGTTCGGCGGCAACCCGCTGGAAATGCTGGGCGGCGGCGGCCTCCAGCAGCAGACGCAGCAAATCCCCCAGACCCAGCAGCAGCAGTCTCCGGCAGCGAACGACGAAATGGGCAAGTTCGCCAGTAAGGTGCTGTCGACAACCGAGCGCACCTGGACCCGGATATTCAAGGAGAACGGCCGCGAGTATGAAGAACCGCGCATGGTTCTGTTCTCCGGCTACGTGCAATCCGCCTGTGGTGCTGCCCAGTCGGCCATGGGGCCGTTCTATTGTCCGCGCGACAAGAAAATCTATATCGACCTCAGTTTCTTCCGTGACATGAGCACGCGTCTTGGGGCATCCGGCGATTTTGCCCATGCCTATGTCATCGCCCATGAGGTCGGTCATCATGTTCAGACCCTGCTGGGTATTGCGGAAAAGGTGACGGCTGCGCGTTTGCGCTCCTCAAAAACCGAAGCCAACCGTTTGTCGGTCCGCATGGAATTGCAGGCGGACTGTCTGGCCGGTGTGTGGGCACGCGACAACAAGAACATTCTGGAACAAGGCGACATTGAAGAAGGCCTCAATGCTGCAACCGCTATTGGCGATGACCGCCTGCAAAAGCGCAGCCAGGGCTATGTGGTCCCGGAAAGCTTCACCCATGGTACATCCGCCCAGCGGGTGGAATGGTTCAAACGCGGCATTCAGACCGGGAATATCAGCCAGTGTGACACGTTCGGCTGAGCGACTGCCTCCTTAGACAGGTTTGACATAACGTTCATTAGGATTGGACGCCTGCCAGATGACATCTTCGAACCCTTCTCAACCGGTGCTCGCATCGGCGGCGCGTAGCGTATTGGTGAGGCGCAGGATTCGCGATCACGTTGTCAACACGCCGTTGCTGAAGTCATGTGCAGTTCTGCCTGACAACACCGAGCTCTATTTCAAGGCAGAGAATTTTCAGACAACTGGCTCCTTCAAACTCAGGGGCGCCATGGCCAAGCTCACATCATTGCAGCTGGACCGGCCGCTGATCACAGCGTCATCGGGCAATCACGGCATTGCCTGCTCGCACGCAGCACAGATCACGGGCCATCAACTGACGGTTGTGCTGCCGGAAACCGTGGCGCCGGCAAAGCTTGCTAAAGTCAAAAGCTTTGGCACCGAGGTAATCCTGCACGGCGCGGAGTCAGGGCTTGCCGAAACCCATGCCCGGTCACTGGCCGCCAGCGGCGAGTATGTTTACGTCTCGCCCTACAATGATGCAGAAGTAATCGCCGGCCAGGGCTCCATTGGCCTGGAGCTTCTCGAACAACTGCCACACATCGACAATGTCTTTATCGCAATGGGCGGCGGTGGCCTCATTTCGGGTATCGGCGCGGTGCTCAAGTCATTTCTTCCCGGCTGCCGTATCATTGGCGTAAGTGCCAGCAACTCGGCTTCGCTGGCGGCCTCAATTACTGCCGGCCATGTTGTTGAGACCGAGCACCTCGACACCCTTGCCGACGGCATTGCCGGCGGTGTCGATGACGGCTCCATAACGCTCGCATTGGCGACGGAAGTGATTGACCGCGTGGTCCATTGCGATGAAGAAGAAATAGTTTCGGCCCTCAGGACTTTGGCCTGGACCGAGAAACAGATCGTTGAAGGGGCCGCTGGTCTTGCCCTGGCCGGCTACCTCGCAGACCAGAAGGAATACGAAGGTCAGGCCAATGTAGTGGTGTTGTGCGGTGCCAATTTCGATAAGGCAGCACTTATGCAAGCTATCGCCAGCTGACTGGAAACTCAAAATCGGATTTCGGCAGCAAGCCAAAGAAGGTGCCGCACTTGTCGGCCCGACACACTCGATCAACTTTGGTTTTGGTGAAACGGTCAGCCCATCATTTTGTTTTTGATCATGCCGACAATGGTCTGGACCACGAGACCGCCAACACCACCGCCAACGAGTTGGCCTGCGAGGGCGCCGATGTCCATTCCGCCACCTGCATCACCACCGGCTGCACCCAGCAACCCGCCCAGCAGCGAGCCGCCTCCGACACCGCCGACTACGCCGGCAATCAGATTGCCGATCTGGCCCATATCACCGCCCTTGATGAACTTGCCGCCGGCTGTACCACCTGCAGCGCCACCAATGGCCTGTACGATAAGTGAGGTTAAATCCATCGCTTTTCCCTCCGATTGGATACCCTTGAAGCGGATCATCATGTCCGCCGCTTTAAGAGCCTAGCCAGCTTCGGTTACACGGCAAGGTCTTTTTCAACCTGTCGTAGCGATCATCTTTCGAAACTACACGGGAAGTTGTTTTGATGTCATGGCGATCGGTGGCTGTTTGTGGTGCGTAAATCAGTGCGCAATGTTGAAGGAAATCCGCAGAATTTGAACGAAAAGCGCAGTTTATCGCGTGATTTTCCAGGCCGGTTAACCGAGCCGGGAAGCCGCAATTGCGACACGATATCCGCATGATATTGTGGCTTTTGAACAATACGTTAATCCAATAGTTACGATACGGGCGCATGCTCATCTCAACGTAAATAATACAGGGTTCGGCACGAGACGTTCTGATTCTGCGCTCTGTCGTGTCCAGTAAAGTTGGTTGTCCAAGGGGTTTTCCATGAAAAAGCTGATTATAACTTTTGCCGCAACAATGCTTGCGTTACCGTTCGCAGGTGTCGCGCAGGCAGAACAGCCTACCGGTGTTCCGGCAGATGAGCTTTCAATGGAACCTGATGCGCTGGAAGGTCTGTTTCCCGGACATTATGAAGCGCACGTCGCAGGTGGCTACCGCTTGCTGATTTCAGCAAAGGATGACGGCACCATGCTGGGCCGGGCGTTCGGCAAGGAAGACAAGGGTGTGTGGGTCATCAAGGACGAGGAACTGTGCATCGCATGGCGCTCATGGACCCGCGGCAAATACAAATGCGGCGCCATCACCCAGAACGGTGACTGGTTCGTGGCCACCAACAGCGAGAATGGCGAGACCATGAAGTTCAAAGAAATCAACAAACGTGATGTGTACACAGCGCGGGTAGGGCGCCGGGCCTCCAGGGACTAAAAACGTTGGCAGATATATTGGTTTCCAACGCGGTGTTCCTCAGGAATGCCGCGTTTTTGGTTCTTCGACCACCGAACGCGGGATGAGGCGGTGTTTATCCCCGGCCGCGATAGGGCGGGACTCCCTGGTCCGGCAGCCACAGGCCTTTTGGCGGTTCGCCGCTTTGCCAGAAAACGTCGATGGGGATGCCGCCGCGCGGATACCAATAACCGCCGATGCGCAGCCATTTCGGCTTCATTTCCTCGAACAGGCGCTGGCCAATGCCCACAGTCACATCTTCGTGAAAACCGTTGTGATTGCGGAAACTGCCCAGAAACAG
>JABDRA010000239.1 GCA_013041995.1 Anderseniella sp.
TATCAGGATAGTCCTTGGGCTCAGCCACCTTCAGGGTGCCGTTCAGGTGTGCCCGGGGGCCTGCGGCATAGCGCGTGATCAGGTAGCGGATCATGTTGGCGACATTTTCGTCGGATCCGGCGAGCCAGTATTGCAGTGCGATGAAATAAGCCCGCACATCCTGGGCCTTGCCCGGAATGAACCGGAGGATCTTGGGGATACGGCGCAGCATTGCCATCTGCTTTGCGCCATTGCTGGTCTGCTTGTTTTTGCCGGCGCCGCGCATCTTTTTCAACAGGCCGATAATGCCGCTTGACTTGGCGTCCATCGCGAACTGGCCCATCCGCGTCAGGCGCATGATTTCACCACCCGACATACCGCACATGACCGCATCGCATTTGTCACGGCGTGCTTCGATCCACGGTTGGACCTGGCGGATATGATCATCCATGAACATCATCGTGGTGATGATGATGTCAGCGCATTCGATATCCTGACGGCAACGCTCCGGCGCGTCTGCATCATTGCCCCACTCCGACAAAGCGTGCAGGGAGACTTTCAGTTGCGGCAATTCCTTGCGCAGCATGTGACCGGCACGTTCAACCGCGCTGGCCAGATGACTGTCCAGGGTCACGAAGACAACGCGCACCGGCGTTACTTCAGCGGCTGAAATGTGCTTTTGCATCGTACAATGTCTCAAGCGTTATGGTTGCAAGGCCGAACTCGGCGGCATAGCTCTCCGTGTTGCGTCGTGCTTTGCCGCGCACGAAAAACGGGATTTTCTTAAGCTCTTTCTCGGCAGCTGCGTCCCAGGACGCAGCATCGACCGCTGCCGTTTTTGCGGCAGGGTCGATGCCGGTCGCCCGCGTTTCTCCTTCAGCAGCGAGGTGAGAGGGAGCCACCTCGTCGTTGAATTCAAAGTCGTCGCGGAACATGCCCAGCAAGTGTTCTTCAAGGCCCATTGTGAGCGGGTGGACCCAGCTGTCGAATATGACATTGGCCCCTTCAAAGCCCATCTGCGGGGAATAGCGGGCCGGGAAATCCTGTACATGCACCGGTGCGGATATGACGGCGCAGCCGATGCCAAAACGTTTTGCGATATGGCGTTCCATCTGGGTGCCAAGGACCAGTTCGGGTTGTACAGCCTGGATGGCGTCTTCGACTTCGAGATGATCTTCGGTGATCAATGCTTCGAGACCGAAGTCTTCGGCTTCCTGGCGGACCTCGCGGGCAAACTCGCGGGTGTAGGTGCCAAGGCCAACAACCTTGAAACCAAGCTCGTCCCGGGCGATGCGGGCAGCGGCAATGGCATGGGTTGCATCGGCAAAAATGAAAACCCGTTTGCCGGTCAGATAATTGGAATCAACCGACCTCGAGTACCAGGGCAGGCGGGAAAGCTCCATCGTGAGCAGCGGATCCGGATCAACACCGGCAAGCTCGGCGACTTCGCGTATGAATGTCTTGGTGGCTTCTACGCCGATGGGAATTGTTGATGTATGCGGCATGCCGAACTGGCGTTTGAGATAGTTCGCTGTCGGGGTTGCAATTTCAGGATACATCACAACGTTGAAAGCGGCCTCGGGAAGTCTGGCCAGATCGCGGGGAGAAGCCGTCAGAGGCGCAACGACGTTCACATCAATATCCAGCGCGCCCAGAAGGTTCGTCAGTTCGGTGACGTCGTCGCGATGCCGGAAACCCAGAGCTGTCGGGCCCAGCAGGTTGCAGGCCCGCGGTGATACCGGTTTATCCGTCTTGACAGCAAATGCGCGTACGAGCTGGTTCAGTGTTTCAGCTGCACCCCAGTTTTCCTTCTTCTGATAGGAAGGCAGATCAACCGGAATGACAGGAACCGGCAGACCCAGTGTCTTGGCGAGCCCGCCGGGATCGTCCTGGATCAGTTCTGCGGTGCACGATGCGCCGACCAGCAGCGCCTCCGGCTTGAAGCGCTGATAGGCATCACGCGCGGCCTGCTTGAAGATTTCAGCAGTATCACTGCCGAGATCGCGCGCCTGAAACGTTGTATAGGTGACCGGCGGGCGCTTGGTGTTGCGCTCGATCATGGTGAACAGCAGGTCGGCATAGGTGTCACCCTGCGGGGCATGCAGGACGTAGTGCAGGTTTTCCATGGCCGTTGCGATCCGCATGGCGCCGACATGGGGCGGTCCTTCATATGTCCACATGGCAAGTTGCATCGCGTTACACCTTCAACCGTTGTCGACGTGTCAGGGGACGTGCAAAAAGCTCAGCCAGATCGCCGGCCTGCTCGTATCCCTGCACGGGAGTGAACACCAGTTCGATGGACCACTTGGTTGCATAACCTTCGGCTTCCAGCGGGTTGGCCAGGCCAAGGCCACAGACAACAAGGTCAGGTTTTGCCGCACGGCAGCGGTCAAGCTGCTTGTCCACGTCCTGGCCTTCCGACAACATGGTGCCTGGCGGCAGCATGGCCAGTTCGGCAGCGAGATGCTGGCGGTGCAGGTAAGGGGTTCCGACCTCAACCAGTCCCATGCCGGCCTCGCGAGACAGGAAACGGGCCATCAGGGGCTCGAGCTGAGAATCAGGAAACAGAAACAGCTTTTTGCCTTCAAGGTGTTGTTTATAAAGAGAAACAGCCTTGGTAGCGCGTTGTTTCCCCGAGTGTGTCACATTGTCGAACACCTCAGCGTCAACATTCCAGGCATCGGCGGCTGCCTTCAGCCAGCCCGTGGTGCCTTCTGCACCGAGCGGGAAGGGGGCCGGCAGATAGGTGCACCCGCGCTCATCCAGCAACCTTGCGGTTTCGGTCAGGTAAGGCTGTGCCAGCAGGAACCTGGTGCCGGGTCCGATTGCGGGAATTTCCTGCGAGTTGCGCGGTGGCAGAAAATCGACATGTTCAATACCCATCGCATTGAACAGGCGTACGAACTGGTCTTCGACCATGTCTGCCAGTGTGCCGACCACCAGGAGACGGTCGTCTGCGTCGGCTCCGGTAGCCGCACAATCGGGAACCAGGGCCGCAAGGCAGGCATCTTCACCCTGGGTGAAGGTGGTTTCAATGCCGCTGCCTGAATAGTTCAGAATGCGGACATCAGGGGAAAAGGTTCTTGACAGCCGCTGGGCTGCCTTGGACAGGTCGAGTTTGATGACTTCCGACGGGCAGGAGCCAACCAGAAACAGCATTTTGATATCGGGCCTGCGTGCCAGCAGACGCGCCACGATGCGGTCAAGCTCCTCATTGGCATCAGCAAGACCTGCCAGATCACGGTCATCTATAATGGCAGTGGCAAAGCGCGGTTCTGCAAAGATCATGACACCTGCTGCGGACTGCATAAGGTGTGCACAAGTCCGCGAACCGACCACCAGAAAAAACGCATCCTGGATTTTACGGTGCAGCCAGACAATGCCGGTCAGGCCACAAAACACCTCACGCTGGCCGCGTTGGCGCAATACCGGCATCTCGTCGGTTTCCGGGGTGGCGGGAGTTGTTGGTGCAGTGCGGTTGAACACGTTCATTGTGCCGGCTCTGCATTGTCAAATTCGGTGTGTGAAGCGTTCGGGGCGGGCAATCGTGCCATCCTGAGCTTGAGCAGGAACTGTCCGGCGTTAATAACGTAACTGGCATAGGCTGCCAGCGCGATAATCATCTGGAAACGGGTGTCTCCCCAGTTGAAAATCCAGGCCGCAAGGTATGCCGTGTGCAGTGCAAGCACCAGCATGGAGACAACGTCTTCCCAGAAAAAGCTTTTTGCAAACAAGTATTTACCAAAAACTACCTTCTCCCAGATGGAGCCGGTGACCATGATAGCGTACAGGACCAGTGTCTTGATGATGACGGAGGCAATGGCGGCATCCGCGCCCTGGCCATTCCACAGGAACCTGATAACCAGAACAAGGGAAACCAGGAAAACGACAAACTGAAATGGTGCCAGAATGCCCTGAACCAAAGTCCATATCGAACTGTCACGGCGACGACGCTCTTCGGCTGTGTATAGGGGTCGTACTTGGCTGACAGAGTTCAGGCCTTGGCCCATTATTATTTGCTCCCGTTAAGCCCTTTTGAGTTTCTGGCATTTGCTCAATATGGACTGTTGGAAGGTAGCTTAACCTCGTACAGCCTAATGTGTCAATAATAGTTGACGTACATATTATTTTACACATACGCTGAGCGTGCCTGCAGTTTAATAAGTGCGCCTTATTGGAAATTCTGAATGGCAGGTGAGCAGGCGCAGTATGGAGATTGGTGTGGTCGTCCGTATTCGTACTGTCAAGGGCTCGTGATGGAGCGGGTCAGTCGGGACGCAGGCCGCCGATCAGGGAGATCGCAAAGTGACGATACAGGTCAACAACTCGCAGGTTGCCAACCCCCAGCACGAGCAACCCCGGCGAATTGAGAATTTGCAGTCAGTCGCAGGCACCGGGTTGGGCGCACTGGTTGATGTTATCGAAGCAAGTGTTATTCCGAAGGTCACGCAGGTTCATACCGCAGGTGCCGGTTTTGAAAAGCACGGATGCATTGGTGTGGCGGATGTGGAAGATCTGGTTCAGGCCGTTTTGGGGAGGCATGACAAGCCCCCAGAAAGCTTGTTAAAGCAACACCTTGATGCAGGTGGGGGCGATGAGGAAATTTGCCTGGAGCTATTGGCGCCCGCTGCCGCCCGCCTGGGCAGCTGCTGGCTTTCGGATGATGTGAGCTTCTATCAGGTCACTACCGGGGTTGTGCGGTTGCAATCCCTGCTTCGCAGCCTTGACCGATTGCGCGTGAGCATCGCCGCAAGTGCCGGGTGTGGACATAAAGTAATATTGTGCGGTGCGCCAGGTGAGCAGCACCTGTTTGGTCTTTCGATGCTTGAGTTCTTTTTTCGCCGTAGAGGATGGGACGCAATTTCCACAATTGGAATGCCGCCTGACGAAGCCTTGAGCGTTCTGAAACGCAGCCCGTGCGATTTGGTCGCGTTTTCGTGCAGTTGCTCCGGCTTGCTAGATGGTCTGGCTTCCGCTATTCAGTTGACACGTAGTGAGTCTATTAAACATGACACAAAGATCATGGTCGGCGGCCAGTTGTTTTCTGATAATCCTGATCTTGTAAGTGCGGTGGGGTCTGATGCTGGTGCTCGCGACGCGAGCGAAGCAGTGAGGGTAGCTCGCTCGCTCGTGGATATCCAGCATGCTGCAGATGCGTGACGTCCGGTTTCCGGACGCAATTCGACAACGGGGAACGGAGTTCCAAATCTATATGACCAACACTGACCGCACTAAGCTGAAGTCGCCTGCACCGTTCCGGCGATTTGACACAGCCAAGCACGCATTTGATGGAATTGAGTCCAATGCCGCCATGGGTCTGGCTCTGGCTGCGGCTGATATCGCGCTTATCGTTGATGGCGACGGTGTGATTGTCGACCTGTCTTTTCATGACCGTTCATTCGTTGATGAAGGTGCCGAAAACTGGGTCGGCCAGCGCTGGGCCGACATCGTTACCATTGAAAGCGTGGACAAGGTTGGGCAATTGCTGGATGAGGCGAAATCCAATTCGCTCACCCGCAAGCGTGAAATCAATCATGTCCGCGAGGGTCTGTCCGACCTGCCGGTGCGCTATTGCGCTGTTCCTTTGGGCAAGTCCGGAATGGTCCTCGCTATCGGTACCGATTTGCGGTCGCTGTCCGTGCAGCAGCAGCAGGTTATCGATGCCCAGCAGAAGATTGAGCAAGAGTACTCAAAACTGCGCCAGGCGGAAGCGCGATATCGGGTGTTGTTCCGCATGACATCAGAAGCGGTGCTGGTCGTGGACAGTGCCCGGGAGACCATCATCGATGCCAATCCGGCATGTGTCGACCTGCTTGGCAGGTCGATCAGTCAGATCGCCAACCAGAAACTGCCGACGATTTTCGATTCCGGCAGCTGGATGGCCTTGTCTGAAATGCTGGGTGCTGTGCGCTCGGGCGTAAAGGCCGGTGAGATTATTGTCAGCCTTGGAGACGGTCAAACGGTCAGCGCGGCGGCATCGACTTTTACCCAGGGCGGAGATTCGCACCTGATAGTAAGGCTTTCTCCGCATCAGCCGGGGTCGGCCAGTTCCGGGC
>JABDRA010000118.1 GCA_013041995.1 Anderseniella sp.
AGGGAGACGGCGTTGAGGGCGGCAGCACGAAGACCGAGGCCTTCGACTTCAACCGGGGGCGGAGTGAACCTGCGGGCTCTCTGCTTCTTTTTTACCCCCACGGACCGTTTGTCCTCTTGCGGGCATCAGACCCGCGACCGGCCTTCGACCAGGGACCGGAGCCTGACGCATCCGGGCGACCGGGGGCATCATCAGAAAAAACCTGAGGGCCCGAAGCCGACATCTGCTCCAGCGCCTCTATGCGGTTGTCGGTGTTGGGGTGGGTCGAGAACAGATTGTCCATACGTGCGCCTGACAGTGGATTGATGATGAACATGTGAGCCGTGGCTGGATTTGCTTCTGCAGTATCATTTTCGATCTGCTTTGCGCCAGAGGCGATTTTGCGCAATGCATCAGCCAGTGCCTGCGGCTTGCCGCAAATTTCCGCGCCACGCTTGTCGGCCGCGTATTCACGGGTCCGGCTGATCGCCATCTGCACCAGCATGGCGGCAATCGGCGCCAGCACCATCATGGCGATTGTCCCGATCAGGCCGAGCGGGTTGTTGCGATCACGGCCGCCGAAGAACATGGCAAAGTTGGCCAGCATGGAAATCGCACCGGCAATTGTCGCGGTGACCGTCATGATCAGGGTGTCATGGTTCTGGACATGGGCCAGTTCATGCGCCATCACGCCTTCAATCTCATCATAGTTCAGTTGCTGCAGAAGGCCCGTGGTGGCGGCAACAGCGGCATTTTCCGGATTCCGGCCTGTGGCAAACGCGTTGGGTTGCGGATTATCCATCACGTAGACCTTGGGCATCGGCAGGCTGGCATTTTCGGCAAGCCTGGCGATCATGGCATACAGTTCGGGGTTCTGTGTTTCGCTGGCCGGTTCGGCACCGTGCATCGACAAAACAGCCTTGTCCGAGTTCCAGTAGGCATAGACATTGGTGCCGGCCGCAAACACAAACGCGATGATCATGCCCGTTTCTCCGCCCAGCATGAAGCCGATGACGAGAAACAGGGCCGTCATGCCCGCCAGCAACATGGCTGTTTTCATATAGTTCATTGTTTCACCTGACTGCGTGCCCGCTTTTTGCAGGCGGACACGTCGACACATTGCCAAAAACCGATAATCAGCAGTATATGTTTGCTGACGCGCCATAATTCAATATTCAATGCAAAGTCAGTGATGCCGGACCAGCCACCAGAAAAACCACCGCTCAGCGACGCTGCCAGGCGCGCGCTGGCCGAAGCCCGTGAAAGACGCAAGAAGACTGTGTCAAGGAAGCTGCCTGTCGAGATAGACGGCCGCGACGGGCCGGAACCGACCAGGTTTGGCGACTGGGAGAAAAAGGGCATCACCAGTGATTTCTAGTAGCTGAGGGCAATCTGTCCCCTTGCGGGCGTGTTGCAACTTAGGCTAGGTCCCGCGCAGGTTTCATCTAATTCGACAGGAGACAATGGCAATGGGCAGCAAGAGCTCGGTCAAGAAGGTTGTGCTGGCCTATTCCGGCGGCCTTGATACGTCCATCATCCTGAAGTGGCTGGAAACCGAACTGGATGCCGAGGTGGTGACGTTTACCGCCGACCTCGGACAGGGTGAGGAGCTGGAACCGGCACGGGCCAAGGCCGAGATGATGGGCATCAGGGAAATCTACATCGAGGATGTCCGTGAAGAATTCGTCCGCGATTTCGTATTCCCGATGTTCCGGGCCAACGCGGTTTATGAAGGAACCTACCTGCTCGGCACGTCCATAGCCCGGCCGCTGATTACAAAGCGGCTGGTGGAGATTGCCGCCGAGACCGGTGCTGACGCCATTGCCCATGGCGCCACCGGCAAGGGCAATGACCAGGTCAGGTTCGAACTTGCAGCCTATGCGCTTAACCCTGACATCAAGGTGATAGCGCCGTGGCGCGACTGGTCCTTCAAGTCACGCACCGATTTGATCAACTTTGCCGAGTTGAACCAGATTCCGGTGCCGATGGACAAGCAGGGCGAAGCGCCGTTTTCCGTAGACGCGAACCTGCTGCACTCCTCGTCGGAAGGCAAAGTGCTCGAAGATCCCAATGAGGAACCGCCCGAGTACGTGTTCCAGCGCACCGTCAGTCCGCAGGACGCACCGGATGCGTCCACCATCGTCGAAATCGGCTTCATGAAGGGTGATGCGGTTTCCATAGACGGCAAGGCACTGTCTCCGGCCACGCTGCTGGCGGCCCTCAACGACCTGGGCCGCGACAATGGCATTGGCCGACTTGACCTGGTCGAGAACCGGTTCGTCGGCATGAAATCGCGCGGGGTTTATGAAACAC
>JABDRA010000122.1 GCA_013041995.1 Anderseniella sp.
GGTCCGGTCGGCGCCGGCGAGTTGCTGCGGTCCTATCTGCCCGGGCCGGTCGTCATGCATGCGCCGGGCTCAGAATCTGGGGATGAAACCTACAGCACGGCCATGCCCGACAGCAGCATCGGCCGGATGGCCGCTCACTTCGGCAACTTTGGCGTCATTCTGCGCAGCTTTGCTTACATCTTGCTGCACGCAGCCGAGGGACTGAAGGACAATGCTCACCATGCGGTGCTTAACGCCAATTACCTGAAGGCACGGCTGGCAGAGGATTACCCGGTGCCGTTCGACCGCATTTGCATGCACGAGTTCGTGTGCCAGGGCCGGCCGAAGAACACGTACGCACGCGCCTTCGATATCAGCAAGCGGCTGATGGATTTCGGATTTCATCCGCCGACCAATTATTTCCCGCTGATCGTGCCTGAAGCGTTGATGATCGAGCCCCCAGAAAGCGAAGGCCCTGAGACGCTGGACAGGTTCGTGGAGGCAATGCAGGTGATCGCTGAAGAAGCCAGGACCTCTCCTGAAAAGCTCATCAACGCGCCGGCCACCCTGCCAATCGGCCGTCTCGACGAGGTCAAGGCAGCGAGGCATCCCGTCCTGACCGATCCTGCTACGCTATCGCGAAAGTGACGCCAAATATCATACGGCGCAGCACTAGGCATGGCTTGTCCGAAAGGCGGCACTATGAACAACCGGGATTATACGAAAGACGCCACGCGGCTGGAGGCCGACAGCAACGCCAATCATGCATGGCGGAGGAGAGAATGTGTCAATCTCATCCCGTCGGAACAGACGACATCGGCCCTCGTCGACCGCCTCAGCAGGTCAGATCCGTCAAGCCGTTACAATGAACACAAACACCCCTCGGCGCTGGGACCGAAAGCAGATGATGTGCGATATTACAAGGGCACAGCCTTCATCATGGAAAAAGAGAAGGAGCTCCAGTCGGCGCTGTGTAGCTATTTTGGTTGCTCGCGCGCCGAAATCCGTGTCATCAGCGGCCAGATGGCCAATGACACGGTCTATGATGCGCTGAAGCAGTTCCGCAACCGCAACAACCGAAGCGGGGTGCCGCGAAACCTGGGGCCGGTGCTGGTTCACGATCTCAAGAATGGCGGGCATTTGAGCGCGCAACCTATGGGCGCGCTCAAAAACTACATGGCCATGGATCCCGTCACTGGCCGGCCGGCAGTGGAGCACTTTCCCGCCAACCCCGATTACCCGTATCGCATTGATACCGAGCGGACCAAGGCGCTTATTGTCGAAACCCGGCCCGAGTTGCTGGTGTTCGGGCGTAGCGTTATCATCCACACCGAACCAGTCGCCGAAATCGTGCGGTTCATCCACCGCGAGTTCGGCAAGGATAACCCCGAGCGGCCGGTGATCATGTATGACGGCGCACATGTCCTGGGGTTGCTCGGCGAAGCCTTCCAGAATCCGCTCGCCGAAGGTGCCGACTTGGTAACCGGTTCCACCCACAAGACCTTCTTTGGACCGCAACGGGGCGTCATCTTGAGCAATATCGAACACGGCTCGCCGTTTGAAGATCTGTGGGGTTATATCGAACAGCGCACATTTCCTGGCCACGTCAGCAACCACCATCTGGGCACAATGCTCGGGCTACTCGGCGCGACATATGAAATGCTCGCCTTTCAGAAAGACTATCCCAGCCAGGTGATCACAAACGCGAAAGCCTTTGCTCGCGCCCTGAAGGCAAATGATCTGGAAATCGAAGGCGACCCTGCCTGCAGCTTTACCGAGACACACCAGGTGCTGCTGCGGACAGCGCGCGGCAGGGGCGAATTCATTTCCGATCTGCTTGAGGCCAACAACATCATCACCAACCCGCAAGCATTGCATGATGATCCCAGCTTTGCCGCTGCCAGCGGTGTACGCATGGGAACACAGGAAATGACTCGTCACGGCATGAAGGAAGCGGATTTCAAGGAGTTCGCCGGTCTGTTTAGCCAGATCGTGCACGCGGGCAATGACAAGCCGCGCGGGCACTTCCGGGATGCTGTCAAGGCGTTCCGCGCCCGATTTGTCGAGATGCATTATTGTTTGTGACTGATACGGAATTTGTGCCCTCGGCAGGCAATTCAGATTCGCTATGGCGAATATCGGTGAACCGACGTGCGATCTTGTTGAGATGGCAACCCAATGCGGACTTCGATTGAGGTACAACTGCAACTTTTCGGAGGTCAAGGGACTTAGGCAGAAAAGCTACGTGCTATATGATCTTCCTACCATGACCCTCCACCGAATTCAGGAAAACACCCCCAAAAGTAAACGGCGCTGGTTTCGTATTGTCATCTTGTTGTTGATCTATGGCGGCTTGCTAGCCGGCGGGTACTGGGGAAGTGAATGGCTGGTCAGCCTTGCCGGCGCAGAACTCAACTCCGGAGTCAAATCGCACGCTCGCCATGTGTTTATGGCGGGCATTGGCCTTTATACCGCGCTGATGGCAGTTCCATTCGTGCCCGGTATGGAGATCAGTCTGGGTTTGCTCGCGGCGTTCGGCCAACAAGTTGCCACGGTGATTTATGCCGCTACAGTAGTTGCCCTAATGATTTCCTATGTGATCGGCCGGTTGGTGCCTGTTCGCGTGATTGCGTCACTCTTTCAATCACTCGGCCAGCACCGTGCCGAGGGTCTTGTCCGGCGCCTTGAACCTTTGAACGCCAAGCAACGTCTAGAAATTCTGATCACACATGCACCGAAACGGATCATTCCAACCCTTTTGAAACATCGTTATATAGCGGTCGCTCTGGCATTGAACCTGCCAGGCAATGCCATCATTGGCGGTGGCGGTGGTATCGCACTACTGGCCGGAATCAGCGGCCTGTTTACATTTCCGCGCTTTCTGATCACCGTGTCACTGGCTGTCCTGCCGATACCGCTTGCAGTCATACTGATGGGCACCTGACATTCATAAAACCCGGCTGCTCAAGCGCTTTTCGAACAGATATTACCGCATATCGCTGCGCCATGACCATCAACTGGCATTGACAAGTTAACTCGCTGGTCGGAATTCACGCAAGACGGACTTGCAGCCAAATCGCGGAATTAACAGTCATTAAATTGCGAGACGCATTGAAAGGATGCGTTAGCAGGTTCCATGATTGTATTGGAATTCGATGGCGAATACGCGCACGCATTTACCAACCTGGCAGGCGGGCCTTACGACACAAGACAAGAGGCGCTCAACCGGAAAAAAACTTGAGCAGGAAGGCACCTGTACAGCGGCATCATGATGTCTGCTGTCTTGCGTCAGCCTGATAATCTGTTCAGCATCATCAGCATTTTATGATCAGCTGCCACGCGCAACCGTTCGGCTTGTGTAAGCCATGACAAAGCCTGGCTGCGTGAACATGCGTCTTCAAGTTTTGTTCTCGCTGTCAAAAAATCGGCATCAGGCGAGCCCGGCTCTGTCCGAGGTTGTTCCAGATTGAAAGCTGCCTGCGCAGCAATACGAAAATCTGCCTGCGATAACCAGCCAAGGCCATCTTCCGGCAAGTCTGCATAGGTATCAACAAGTCCGTCGCGTCTTTCGATAATCTCTGGAATACCGGTTTCCGGACCAGTTATCAGCACACCCCTCGCCGCGAGTGCCAAACCCGCGTCAGGTTTGCCTGAAAGCCATGACAGTGGGATGGCCACAATCAAACCAGCAAGAGCAGGCGACATCCAGGCAAGCAATGCAGGATCGACGAGCCAAGCAAGAATCGCCAATGTCAATCCGATCAATGTATGCCATTTGTGCCGGACCATGACGGTCATCCAGCTATCACCATCACCACCGCGGCGCTGCGTTTTCCAGCCAGAATCCTTGCCTGTGATGATTTCATATACCTGACGGGTTTGGGTCAGCATCATGATCGGGGCATAAAGCGCAGACAACAACAATTCGAACAACGCACCGAGAAGGAACTTGCGACTGCCACCAGCAGCCTTGCGCAAGCGCGGCTGGACAAGCACGCGAACCACACCGATAATTTTAGGCAGGAACAGAATGCCCATGGTGAACACAAACAATTGCTGCATCCGCTCAGCATCAAACAACGGCCAGGTCGGATACAACTGATAGTCTTGCGAAAAGTATTCCGGTTTTATGAAATAGGCCTGCAAGGCAAGCAGCATGCCGGTCAAAAGCAAGGACAGCCAAAGCGGTGAACTGAGATAGCTCATGATCCCGGTTGCGAAATGCAATCTGCTTGGCCACGCAAGACCTGCAGCGTTGATGACCCCCAGATGCTGAAGGTTGCCTTGCGCCCAGCGCCGGTCACGGTCAGTGAGGTCGATCAGCGATGGGGGACTTTCCTCAAACGAGCCGCCCACATCCGGCACCATCCGCACCTTCCATCCGGCCCGCCTGATGAGTGCAGCTTCCACAAAATCGTGTGACATGATGGGGCCACCGATGGGCCTGCGCCCTTTCAACTCAGGCAATCCCGCAGCTTCTGCGAAAGCTCTGGTCCTTATAACCGCGTTATGACCCCAGTAGTTTCCATCATCTCCTGACCATGCATAAACACCTCGTGCCACTACCGGTCCGTAGGTCCAGCTGGCAAACTGCTGCAATCGTGCCAGAAGGGTTTGACCACCTGCAAGTTGTGGAACCGATTGCAGTATGCCGAGCCGGTTATCTGCTTCCATCTTGTGGATCATCGAAATGACAAGGCTGCCCGACATCACACTGTCGGCATCCAGCACAATGAACTGGCTGTAGCGTCCTCCCCAATTGACGACGAAATCACCAATGTTACCAGCCTTACGGGCGGTGTTTTTCCAGCGCCTGCGATACCAGACAGGCATCGTGGGCTGCAGGCGTTCCTGCAGTTTTGAATAGGCGACGGTCTCGCGCACCCAGGCATCTGCATTGGTTGTGTCTGACACCACCATGATTTCAAATGAACCAGCATGACCCAGGGCTTCAATGTCTTCGGCCATGGCTTCAAGCGCTGCAGCCGTGCGGGTAGGATTTTCATTGTAAACAGGCATCACAAGGGCTGTCAGTGTGGTCAAAGGCAAAGACAAATCAGGTTTCAAGCCTGTTTCGCGCCGAGCCATGAGACCTGCGATTGCAGTCATCGCCGCAAATGCAATCCAGCCAAAGGTGATGGCAAACAGCGCCATGAAAAGGCCTTCAAGCACGGTAACACCGCCGACCTCAACAACCTTGTATATTTCGTGTATAGCGTATCCCAGCAAGGCCAAGGTACCAAGGTTGACCACTGCACGAGCTGACCAGATAGACAAATTTGTCGAGCCGGAGATGGGTGAGTTGCCGGGTCTGGCGCGCAGATCCTGAACGGGCATCGACATGGGAGCACGAGGCGGAGACCCTTTTCGCAGGTTGCTCGCCCTGTTGGTTCTTGCCATCAAGAAGCGGTCCAGCGGTACAGCCAGGTTTCACTGACCGGTTTATCGCCGGTCTTCAATTGCAGCCGCAGTTCGACAAGCTTTGCATCTTCCGTGTCCAGTTCGAAACTGACCCGGGAGCCGCCACTACTCGGATTGGCCTGCATGACCGTGTTTTTGATTTTACCAGCCGATGTGCTTGCCACAACACTTGCGCCTTCTTCAGGAGCAAACGGCATGTCGAAGTCCAGTATGAACAGAAGGCGCTGCTTGTCGAAACTCAGTCCCATGCGGGAATAGTTTACCCTTGCCAGCTCTTCTTCATCACCAGGTCCGTTTCCCCAGCGCAACCTGTAGGACAAGGCAAGTGACTTTCCAGCCTCCAGTGGATCATTGGGCTTCCAGAACGCCACTATGTTGTCACTGGTTTCCAGCATCGTCGGAATTTCCACCAGTTGCACCTGACCCTTGCCCCAGTCGCCGACCGGTTCGACCCACAAGCTGGGGCGGCGTTCGTAGCGTGCTTCAAGGTCTTCAAAATCGCTGAATTTCAACGATCGTTGAATGAGCCCGAAACCACGGATACCATTGTCGACAAACGCGGATACCTGCAGTTCAACCGGATTGGCCAAAGGCCGCCAGATCCACTCACCGGCGCCAGACAGCATTTGCAATCCATTTGAATCATGAACAGCAGGGCGAAAATCGTCGAATTTGTGCCTGTTGGTACTGTCAAACAGGAACATGGTTGTCAGCGGTCCAAGGCCAAAGTTTGTCAATTCTGCACGCGCAAAGATCGTCGCTTCCACATCAACCACTGTTTCAACGCCGGGTCTGGCAGTGAAACGGTAGGCTCCGGTTACGGAGGGGCCATCAAGCAAGGCATGAATCACAATGAAATTGCTGCCGGGGGCAGGTTTCTCAATCCAGAACGCAGTAAAGTCGGGAAACTCTTCTCCTTGCGCGGTTGCCGTATTGATGGACAGGCCCCGGGTGGACAGGCCGTACAATTGTGCCTTGGCAACAGCACGGAAATAGGAGGCACCCTGAAATACCAGAAACTCATCCCAGACGCCGGGGTTATTGATCTGGTTTCGTACACGAAATCCCGAAAAGGGCAGAGCAGTACCTTTTGGTAACGGAGGTACAGCAGGGCCATACTGAAACATGTCCGGCGCGGAAACGACCGGAGTGACCTCGCCTTCACTGACAACGCCGATATGAACTGCCCTGGTGAAATAAAAGCCTACCGGCAGAACATCCAGCTGGAACTGGAGATTTTCATCACGCCATACCCTGCTTTCTTCCCTGAAGCGGATATCCCGGTACTGGTCATAAGTCAGGCTGTCAAAGCCACCTGGCAGCTCAGAAGCTGGCGCAACATACTTGCTGGAGGCAAGTCGGGACGCTTCCTTCACTAGCCACGCGTTATCAAACTTTGAGCCATCTGACGGGACAAGCTGAACCGAAGTCGAGACTTCAGCTGCCAGTTTTGCTGAGCCTGCTGTGGCAAGCGCAGATGCCAGGGGCGCTGATGCCAGCCCGGCCAGGAATTGGCGGCGTAACAATTTCAAAGAAGAACCTCGACCAAGGTTTTCAGTTTTCACAGCAACAGATTGCCGCTGCGAGGTTGCTGCGTCGGCGATTTTGGCCATTTCATTTTTTCCCCATGCACTGACTTTGGATATGACAACAGCCAGCGCCTGCTGCTTGTTGAGGACTTCGGTGTTGTTTCATATGAGGTTCATTATGGTAAAGGTGTGGCGTACTCGGTTGGCGTGGACGAAATTGAAGGGTTGATCCAAGGAGATGAACGCGAATTAACCCGACGGCCATCATGGCGTAGTGTTGGCACGAGTAAACCAAAAATCACGGAGTATGTGATGCGACTTTGGGCGACAAAGCCTGCAACAAACCCGCAGTTTTTGTCTCAACCCCAACATGGAGAACCATGATGTCTATCCTTCACAAATCCACCTCACTTGTAGCTTTGGCCCCTGTTGCAAGCATGTTCGCAGCGCCTCAGTTTGCAAGCGCTGCTTCATCCTCACAGCCTGCTGTTTCGACTTCGGCAGCAACTGCTGCCAATGCAGCCAAAAAACCCCGCCGACCAGGTTGTTGCAGCACCCCGGAAATCCAGCATGGATGAGAAAGCCACTGCGATGAAACTTTCGCAGGAAGGTTTTGATACCATGCGCGACATTCATGCTGCCCGCCTCGCCATCTTCAATAGTGAGCCGAAGATACATTTTGTTGAACCATCAAGACCCGGGAAGCTGACCTGCGGCAAGCCCCGCCGCTAGGGTCAGGACCCATCAATCTTATGCAATTCTGTTTGAAAGAAAACAGCCGAATGATGGTGAAAAAGCGCAAGGCAAGGCTTTCTGCCTTGTCGAGCATTTTTCGCTTTCAGGCGGGTGTTTTCTTTCAAACCCGACGGGCGGGGTCTATTTTGCCCCTGACAGCGTTGAAAGGTCTTGAAAACCGGACGGTTTCCTGCGCCCTTTCGCCTTGCCAGAAGCAAAATATCCTCCCGCAGAATGGATAAGATTGATGGGTCCTGACCCTAGACTTCTGCGCGGTTCAACGCGGCCTCGACCGCGTCGTGCAATGCCCCATTGCTGGCCAGAAATGACCCCGACGACAGCACAGCGCGATTGGCCCACAGCGGGGTGAACCGCCCGCCTGCTTCCTGCACAATCAACATGCCAGCGGCGATATCCCAGGGCCCAAGGTTGCGTTCCCAATACGCGTCAAACCGGCCCGCCGCGACATAGGCCAGATCAAGCGCCGCCGCCCCCCAGCGCCGCAAGCCTGCCGTTTGCGGCATCAGTTGTTCCAAATCATCCAGACAATGCGAAAGGTAGGTCGTCCGCCCACCCGAAGGCACGCCTGACGCGACAAGGGCCGCACTGAAAGGCACGGCTTGGCTGACCGTAATGGCGCGCCCGTTCAGATAGGCGCCCTCGCCTTTCTCGGCGCAAAACATCTCGCCCTTCACAGGGTCATAGATCAGTGCGGCCAGTGGGTCATCCGCCTGAAACAGCGCAATGGATACCGCCCAGTGCGGCAGCCCCTTGAGGAAATTCGTCGTGCCGTCCAGCGGATCAACGATCCAGCGCAACCCCCCCTCGCGGCTGGGACGCTCTTGCGTTTCCTCGCCCAGCCAGCCGTAGTCGGGAAAGCGCTGCATCAGGTGATCAAAGATCACCTTTTCGGCATGCACATCTGCCTCGCTGACAAAATCACCTGGCGTTTTTTCCGTGATCGTCAGCCCGGCCAACTGCTCTGATGCCACGAGCAAGCCCTGCCCCGCCAAAAGTGTAGCCTCGGCCATGATGCACAGCCTCTCCGATGCCGTTGCGGGCAAAAACGGATGCGCATTATCCCTCATATCGCACCCGATGACACAGCGTAGACGGGTCACGCAGAATCTCGTCATAGGCAGCGGGCAAATCGCCGAACGCCGTCTCACCTGATATCAGTGCATCAAGTACCGGGTCATTCAGCAGCGCCAACGCCTTGGCCAACCTGCGCCCAAAACCCCAGCGTGCGGCCTGTCTCGCAGGCACCCTCCCGACCTGCGAGCTGACGATCCGCAGTCTGCGGTGGTGAAACCGGCCCCCGAGCGGCACTTCGGTGCTTTGCGCGCCATACCAACTGGCCTCGATCACAGTCGCCTCGGTCCCCGCTAGCGCAATCGCGAGCGACAAACCGGCGGCACTGGCCGAGGCATGGATGACGATATCCGCCGCCTGTTGTGCGGTATCGGGGGTAGCAAAATCACAGCCAAGCGTGGCGGCAAGTGCGGCACGGCTGGGGTCAATATCAACCAGCGTCACGTCCGTCCCCGGTATCTTCGCGGCCAGATAGCCAACCAGCGCACCAACAACGCCACAGCCTACCACCACAACGCGGTCGCCTATGCTGATCCCGGCATCCCATGTGATATTCACTGCCGTTTCCATATTCGCCGCCAGCACCGCGCGGCCAGCAGGCACATCGGCAGGCACAGGCAGCGCCATATGGTCAGGCACGGCAAAGCTTGTCTGATGGGGAAACAGGCTGAACATGACCTCACCCTGCCGGTCGCCGTTTTGTACCTCGCCGACAGCCGCATAGCCGTATTTCAGCGGAAAGGTGAAATCGCCCTCCTGAAACGGCGCGCGCATATTGGCATGTTCAGACGCAGGCACCTGGCCATGATAGACAAGGCGTTCCGTGCCACGGCTGATGCCGGTGAACAGGGTCTTGATCTCCAACTCGCCTTCAGCCGCGCGATAGGTCGTGTCACGCGTCACGGCCTCTTGCGGGGCAGTGATCCACAGCGCACGCACAATCGTCATAGACTATGACCCGATTTCAGCGCTTTCACCGACAGATACTCCTGATTATGCAGGTTGCGCCCGACGCGCAGGGGCAATTGTTCGACCACAGTGATATCGCTGTTATGGAAGGTCTGCACCTTGGCCGGGTTATTCGTCAAAAGCCGGATTGCACAGAATCCCAGCGTGCGCAGCATCACAGCGGCCACCCGAAAATCACGCTCATCATCGTCATAGCCCAGACGGTGGTTCGCCTCGACCGTATCAAGGCCCTGCGCCTGCAAATCATAAACCCGCACCTTGTTGGCCAGCCCGATGCCGCGCCCTTCCTGATTAAGGTACAAGAGCATCCCGGCCCCTTCCTGCCCCATCCGGGCCAGTGCCGCACGCAACTGCGGCCCGCAATCGCATTTCAGACTGCCCAGCACATCACCAGTAAAGCAGGCCGAGTGCACACGCGACAGAACGGGCTGGCTGCGGTCGGGTTTGCCGATCTCGATCGCGTAATGCTCTTTACCGCCATCTGGATCGCGGAAGATATGCAAACGGCCCAGATCATGGGCATCCAACGGCAGCGCCGCTGCGGAAACCTGCGCCAACACAGGCGGGATCATCAAAGCCTCCAGGGCCTCATCGGCGACAAGCGCGGAAAAGGGCAGATCATCAAGGCAGGCATCCCCTGCCACAGCAAACATCGCAACCGCTGGCAACAGCTCGGCCAGTTTGACCAACTTGATCGACAGGCCATGCAAGGGCGTCAGCGGGCTGCGGATCATATGCAGCGGGCCCGCGGGGCGGCGGCCTGCGTCAAACTGCGTATCGGATAGGGCCTTGAACCACTCCAACCCGGCCGGCGCAGGAGGTTGCAGACGCACCAAAGGCTCGTTGATGTCAACGGCAACAGGCATGATCGCCTGCGCGCGCTGTGCCGTCAGGATAAGCTCTGGCGTGCCAAACCGCTGACAAAGGGCGTCAAACCGTGCCTGCGACAGCGTTTCCACTGCGACAACAACGGCACGGGCGCCTTCATGCGTCAGCAGGCAGGACAAGCCCATCGCAAGATCGCCGCGCGCCCGCGCAAGACGCTCTAGCAGCGTCGGCAGAAGACAGTCAGATGTGGTGTGCATGTCAGCGGTCTCGTTTCTGGTTAAAGGCGAGGGCCTTCGGGGTTCAGCATTACATTGGCGCAGCGTGCAGTGACGATGGTCAGCGCGTCAGGAGGGCTGAACGCGCAATCAAAAAGCACATCACTGCCAAGGTTATAGACATCCGTTTTCGGACGGCGAACCTGCGCCAGCGTGCCGATGGGTGCGGTCGTCAGGCTTTGCGGTCCAGACCCGATCAACAATGGCGCAATCGCCATATGCAGGCGGTTAAGCAGACCCGCTTCGAGGAATTGGGTAATCGTTATCCCCCCGCCTTCGATCAGGATACTTTTAAAACCGCGCTCTTTTAGGGCACTCAGAATATCTTTGGGGGCGATCCATGACGCACGCGGCAGGGTAATCGCCTCAACTCCGGCTGGGCGTTCTTTGGCGACCGCCTGTATTACAATGCGGCGGGCCGAGGTATCGGTCAGCAAACGCGCGTCATTCGGCAACCGCCCGTCAGGGTCAATTACCACGCGCGCGGGGCTGGTGCCATCGGCCAAACGCACGGTCAGTTGCGGATCATCATGCAGGGCGGTCTTGACCCCGATCACTACCGCATCAGCCAAAGCGCGCAACCGGTGCAAATGGGCCAGCCCGTCCTTGCCGGACACATCCTGCGCATCACCCGTTTCCGTCGCGATACGCCCATCCAGCGACTGGCCGATCTGCGCAAACACCTGACTGGTGACCGTCGGCTGCGCCAAGGCACCGTAAAGCGCCAGCGCTTGCGCCTCGCCGCAGGTCCAATCGCCACAACACAGGCAGGCCGCTCCTGTTTTTACGTCAAGAATCCTTTCCCATACTCTGTGGGTTACGTCCACGTGCTGCATTTATTCTCCCACTTTCTGCGGCAGGGCCAGAATATCGGAATGCCCGATGTATCCGGCCGTCTGCGCCACAGCCGCGCGGCGGTCCGCGACCCAATCGCGCGCCTGCGCAAACCCGACTTCTGCCGCGGCATAACCGATGCCCGTCAGCAGCTCGTCATGTAAACGCGCCTCGGCGGCACCCAGTTCCCACGGGCTGTCGCCCAAGTGCACGTCAAAACCGTGCTGCTTAAAGACCTGTGTCGCCGCTTCGCTTGCCTTTGGCCCCAATGCCGGACCAATTCCCTTGTCCGTGCGCTGATGGGCGTTGAACGCACGCGTCACACCCGCGTCTGCATCATGCCGCGGCGACCAGCGCATCACCCCGTTGAAATTCAGCGCTCCGTAAAACGGGATGCCCGCACCTTGCAGCCGCCGGGCCAGCGCTGTCACCCACTCCAGCGGCATCAGATCCAGCAGGGCGGAGGCGGTAACCAACCCAACACCCTCCAGCGGCAACCGATCAATATCGCGCAGGTCAAAGACCACCCGCTCTGCGCCGGGGTGCCGCGCCTGCGCAATATCCAAGAGCGCCCGGTCACTATCGACAAACCGCCACCGACACGTCGCACAAGCCGCGTCGCCAAAGGCACGCGCGGTTGATCCTGTCCCGCTGCCCAGATCGACCACAACGGCCCCCTGCCCTGCACAGGCCACAGCCTGCGCCAGCAGACCGGCATCGCGTGACGCATGGTCCACCGGTTCGCGCAAGGTCAGCCAGTCAGGTGAGAACCCCATCTTTAGATATCCGCCTCGTACCAGCCGCGCGCGACATGGCTTTCCTCAAGTGACACCTTGATTCGGCAAACCCGGCCATTGTCGCCCAAGCCCGTGGTCTTGGCGGTGTCATGCAGCTGTTGCCAGATGTAGTGGCACAGGAATTCGGTCGTGGTAATCTTGCCCCTGAGCGCCGGCACCTCATCCAGATTGGCGTATTTCAGCGGCTTGAGCGCCTGGGCCAGCGCCTCAAGCGCGAGCCCCATATCAACGACCAACCCGTTGTTATCCAGATCTTTGGTATAGAACGCGGCGTCCACGACAAAAGTCGCCCCATGCATGCCTTGCGCCGGGCCGAACACCGGCGAGGGCAAGGAATGGGCGATCATCACGTGATCTCGTACTTCAACTGCAAACATTTATTTCCCAATCGTATCGATATTCTCCAATATAAGACTATCGTGTCCCTTATTTGACGCCTGGAACCTACCCGCAAAGGCCAGATATTGCACAGCATGAATCAAGACTTTACCTGCCTGAGCTGGAACATCCGCCGCTGTCGCGGCATTGACGGACGCATTGACCCGGATCGCACGCTGGCCACCTTGCGCGGTGAAATGCCCGTGGGTGAGATCGACGCGCTGATCCTGCAAGAGGCCGATGAAGAGGTCCCGCCACATACGGGCCTTCTGGATATCGCGGCGGTCGAGGCGGCCACCGGGTTGCGCTATCTGCACACCGACAGCGCGCATCGCTGGTCGGCCGACAGCCATGGGTTTCTGGGCACCATCATATTCACGCGCCCCGACCTCACCGTCGATCAGATCACCCTGCTGGATCTGCCCGGGCGCTGTCATCGCGGGGCGGTCATCGCCGATCTTGCGCGCGAAGGGCAAAATTTTCGCTTGATCGGCATGCATCTGTCCCTGATGCAAACCCTGCGTTGGGCGCAGCTGCGTACCATCTGCCAATACATGTTCCGCAAACCGCGCCAGCCTGCGATCCTGATGGGCGATCTGAACGAATGGCGGCCATGGGGCGGTCTCGCCCTGTCGAGGCGTTTTCTGGGGGCGGACCTGCGCGGCCCGGCCAAAGCGACCTTCCCGGTCAAACGGCCCCTGCTGCCGCTCGACCGTGTGCTGACCACGGCTCCGGCGCAGGTCACGGCGACCACCGTCCTCGACGGTCCCGGCATCCGCATGACCTCTGATCACAGGCCCCTGCTCGCGCATATCAATCTGGGCACCTAACCCCTCACAGCCTGCGCGCGCCTCAAATTGCCAAACCGCTGCTGCGCATGTGCAATGATCTAATAATTTGGTGTGCACACGCTTGCATGCTTTCCCTGCTCTTACGACTTTGGGCCAACCGGTGGCCACATACGGGAGAAAATCCCGTCGCGGCGCACCAACCCGTGATACGCCGCCGCAACAATATGAATCGCGACCAGCACAGCAATCGCATAAGCGCCATAAAAATGAACGGCCTTTGCAAATTCCGCCAAAGCCTCGGATCGCGGCACAAGGGCGGGAATACCCATCGCATCAAGCGCTTCAATCGGGAACTCCCCGGCCCTCACCCTGACATAGCCCGCAAGCGGCATAATGAAGAGCAAGGCATAGAGGCCGATATGCGTGGCGTGGGCGGCAAATTCCTGCGCCTTGGGCAGCGCGACCGGGTCCAGCACCGGCGGGTTCCGCCAGCGGTAAATCAGGCGCACAATGATCAGGATCAACAATAAAACCCCGACATTCTTGTGCGAGATGAACAGGAAGTTCTGGAAACTCCGGTCCAACCCCTCGCGTACCATCAGGAACCCTACCGGGATCATACCAAGCACCAACAGCGCCATGATCCAGTGGATCAGGCGTGCAGGAACGCCATATCTCAAAAGGTGGTCTGTCATGACATCATACTCTTTTTTTTGTGGGTCTTGCGAATATTACGCCTATCTTTAGCGTATTATTGACAAAAAATATTTTTTAGAGTGAGCCGGATGAGACACCCCACACCAGACAATCAACTAGCGGACGTGCCCGCAAAGCCAAGTAGCTTTGCCGCATCGCCGCTGCGTGTGTTCTGTGGGGCCGTCCTGATTGGCGCGTTTCTATTGGTCTTCCTCTACGACATGCTGTTCGGGATCACTGCTGAAACCATTCATTTAGTGGCCATTGGCGTCGGGCTGTATTTGGCTGGCGCAACTTTGGCGGCTTTTCGCCTAAGCCGAGATTTTCCGCATAAATCCCTAGGATTGTGCAATCTGGTAACGCTGGGGC
>JABDRA010000123.1 GCA_013041995.1 Anderseniella sp.
AAATGGTGTTGCGTAGCGCCGGTGCGCAACAGAAGGAGGCATCATGTTTGGCAGCGGAATGAATTTTGGTCTTGGTGAGGAAATCGATGCGCTTCGCGACTTGGTGCAGCGCTGGGCAGGTGACAACCTGGCGCCACGTGCCGCACAGATTGATGAAAGCAATGAAGCGCCAAAGGATTTGTGGCCGCAGATGGGTGAACTGGGTCTGCTGGGTATCACGGCTGACCCTGATTTCGGCGGTACCGGCATGGGGTACCTGGCCCATGTGGTGGCGACAGAAGAAATCAGCCGTGCGTCGGCGTCCGTCGGCCTGAGCTATGGCGCGCACTCGAACCTGTGCGTGAACCAGATCAATCGCTGGGGCAACACCGAGCAGAAGACCAGATATCTTCCCAAATTATGTTCCGGGGAGCACTTCGGTGCCCTGGCCATGTCGGAACCGGGATCAGGGTCTGATGTGGTGTCCATGAAACTGAAGGCTGAAAAGCGTAATGACCGGTTCATTCTCAATGGCAACAAGATGTGGATCACCAACGGGCCGGACGCTGAAACCCTGGTGGTCTACGCCAAGACCGATCCGGAGGCGGGGTCGCGTGGGATTACGGCATTCCTGATTGAAAAATCCATGACCGGTTTTTCCACGGCGCAGAAGCTGGATAAGCTGGGTATGCGCGGTTCCAATACCTGCGAGCTGGTGTTTGAAGATTGTGAAGTTCCATATGAGAATGTACTCGGCGAAGAAGGCCAGGGTGTTAAAATACTCATGTCGGGCCTGGATTATGAGCGCGTTGTACTCGCTGGCGGACCACTGGGTATCATGGCGGCCTGCATGGACGTAGTGGTGCCCTATAGCCACGAGCGCAAACAGTTCGGCAAGTCGATTGGCGAGTTTCAGCTGATGCAGGGCAAGCTTGCCGACATGTACACCACCATGAATGCCTGCCGGGCTTATGTATATTCGGTGGCCGCAGCGTGCGATCGTGGCGAGACGACACGCAAGGATTCTGCAGGCTGTATTCTCTATGCCGCCGAAAAGGCAACATGGTGCGCTCTGGAAGCCATTCAGGCACTTGGCGGCAATGGCTACATCAATGAATACCCCACCGGCCGTCTGTTGCGTGACGCCAAGCTGTACGAAATCGGTGCCGGTACGTCTGAAATCAGGCGCATGCTCATCGGGCGCGAGATGTTTGTGGAAACGGCGTAATGAGTATCCTGAAACCATCGGCACCAACACGAGGCGAGGTTTATGAAGGCAACCGGAAGGCAATGCTCGACGCATTGTCCGTGGTTGAAGATGCTGTCAAAGTCGCTCTTGATGGCGGTGGTGATGTCGCGCGCGAAAGACATGTGTCGCGTGGCAAGATATTGCCGCGAGAGCGCGTGGCGCGGTTGCTTGATCCCGGTTCACCGTTTCTTGAAATCGGCGCAACGGCAGCTCATGCCGTGTATGACGGGGCAGCGCCATGTGCCGGCATGATTGCCGGGGTCGGCCGGGTCCAGAACCGCGAAGTGATGATCATTGCAAACGATGCAACGGTCAAGGGTGGGACCTATTATCCGCTTACCGTAAAAAAGCATTTGCGTGCACAGGAAATCGCCCAGGCCAGCAATCTGCCCTGCATCTACCTTGTGGACTCAGGCGGCGCCAACCTGCCCAACCAGGACGAAGTGTTCCCGGACCGCGACCATTTCGGGCGCATCTTTTTCAACCAGGCCAACATGTCGGCTCGCGGCATTGCCCAGATTGCGGTGGTAATGGGCTCTTGTACCGCAGGCGGGGCCTACGTGCCGGCGATGTCGGATGAGTCAATTATCGTCAAGGATCAAGGCACGATTTTCCTGGCAGGCCCGCCTCTGGTGAAGGCCGCCACGGGAGAAATCGTCACGGCGGAAGACCTCGGCGGCGCGGACGTGCATACGCGATTGTCCGGCGTGGCTGATCACATAGCGATGGACGATGCCCATGCGCTGGAATTGGCGCGCCGCGCTATCGCCAACCTCAATTCGCATAAACAGATATCGGTGACGCTTCAAACGCCGGAAGACCCGCTTTATGATCCCGACGAATTGATGGGGGTTGTGCCGGGTGATCTGAAAACACCCTATGATATTCGCGAAGTGCTGGCGCGGATTGTGGATGGGTCTCGTTTTGATGAGTTCAAGGCGCGTTACGGCCCGACTCTGGTGACAGGTTTTGCCCACATTCACGGCATTCCGTGTGGCATCATTGCCAATAACGGTGTGCTGTTTTCGGAAAGCGCAACCAAGGGTGCCCACTTTGTGGAACTGTGCTCGCAGCGGCGCATTCCGCTGGTATTTCTGCAAAACATTACCGGGTTCATGGTGGGCAGGTCGTATGAAGCAGGCGGGATCGCCAAGGACGGCGCCAAGCTGGTGACAGCCGTGTCGACAACATCTGTGCCGAAAGTCACGATGATGGTCGGCGGGTCATTCGGGGCCGGTAATTACGGCATGTCGGGCCGGGCATTTGATCCGCGTTTCGTGTGGTCCTGGCCGAACAGCCGCATTTCGGTGATGGGCGGTGAACAGGCCGCTGGCGTGTTGGCCACCGTCAAGCGCGATGGTATTGAGCGCAAGGGCGGCCAATGGTCTGACGATGAGGAGGCCGCGTTCCGTAAGCCCATAGCAGACCAGTTCGAACACCAGGGGCATCCGCTTTACGCTTCGGCGCGGCTTTGGGACGATGGCGTCATCGATCCGCGCCGGACACGCGATATCCTGGGATTATCGTTGTCTGCCACACTCAATGGGCCAATAACAGAGACACGTTTCGGCGTGTTCAGGATGTGAGGACGCGTACTTGTTCAGCAAAATTCTCATAGCCAACCGGGGAGAGATTGCCGTGCGCATCATGCGCACTGCAAAGCGATTGGGCGTGGCAACGGTGGCCATCTACTCAGACGCTGATGCAGGTGCGATGCATGTCGCGGAAGCTGATGAAGCTGTGCGTATCGGTCCGGCGCCGGTGGCGCAAAGCTATCTTCAGGCAGATACCATCATTGCGGCAGCAAAGGCCACAGGTGCCGAGGCCATCCATCCCGGTTATGGCTTCTTGTCTGAAAATCCCAAGTTTGCCGAGGAGATTGACCAGGCGGGCCTTGTATTCATTGGCCCGTCTGCTGAGGCCATCAGGGCCATGGGCCTGAAAGATGCCGCCAAGGCGGTTATGGAGAAGGCGCAGGTGCCGGTGGTGCCGGGGTATCATGGTGAGCGTCAGGAGCCGGAATTCCTGGCCGAGCAGGCTGACACGATTGGCTATCCGGTGCTGATCAAGGCTCGTGCTGGTGGTGGCGGCAAGGGCATGCGCAAAGTCGACGAACCGGGGCAGTTTGCCGACGCACTGCAGGGCGCGCAACGGGAGGGCAAGGCAAGCTTTGGCGATGACCATGTCCTGATTGAGAAATATGTCAACTCGCCGCGGCATATCGAGATCCAGGTGTTAGGTGATCAGCACGGTGATGCGGTGCACCTGTTCGAGCGCGACTGTTCTTTGCAGCGCCGGCATCAGAAGGTGATCGAGGAAGCCCCGGCACCAGGCATGACGGATGAGATGCGTGCCGCGATGGGCGACGCGGCGGTCAAGGCCGCCAAAGCCATTGGTTATTCCGGTGCAGGTACAGTCGAGTTCATCGTTGACGGGTCGGACGGTTTGCGACCTGATCGTTTCTGGTTCATGGAGATGAACACGCGCCTGCAGGTCGAGCATCCGATTACCGAAGCGATTACCGGACTTGACCTGGTCGCATTGCAACTGCGCGTTGCTGTAGGTGAGCCGCTGCCGTTCGCGCAATCTGATCTTGCTATATACGGACATGCTTTTGAAGCAAGACTTTATGCCGAGGATGTTCCCAAAGGATTCCTGCCGGCAATTGGTACGCTGGATTACCTGCGTTTTTCTAGCGCAGCCCGCAATGATACTGGTGTTCGTGAAGGAGACGAAATCACACCGCACTACGATCCGTTGATTGCCAAGGTTATTGTGCACGGAAGTTCGCGACATGAAGCACTCGCGAAGATGCGTGATGCTCTGGCCGACACACTTATCGCCGGCACCGTGACCAACAAGGCTTTCCTGGCGGCGCTATTCAGACATGAAGGATTCTCCAAAGGCGAGGTTGATACCGGGTTGATTGACCGGGACCTGCCCGGGCTTTTGCACGAAGGTTCGCCGCCAATGCTCGCGCAGGCGATGGCTGCAATTGCGGTGCTTGGACTGGCAGGAGAGGTGGATCGGCAGGATCCATGGAGTTCGTTGTCCGGCTGGCGGTTGTGGGGGGCTGCACAACACTATGTCAAACTGGTGCAGGGCAAAAAAGCATTTGATTTGCGCGTATCGCTGCGCAATGCACGCGACTTCAAGGTTTCGTCGCAGACCGGTACCATCAACGTATCTCTGGTGGAGCGTGCGCCCGACAGGATGATTGTTGACGGACACATGCAGTCGTTACGCTTTGCGGTGTCTGAAGTATTTGGCCGGGTCGCCCTGGTCTCTGTGTTTTTGAACGGAGAAACCTTCGTTTTTGATGTGCCGGATGGTGTTACGGATGCAGGTTATGCAGATCCCGGCGATGATGTGCGCGCGCCGATGCCGGGGCTGGTCAAACAGGTAAGAGCAAAAACCGGTCATGACGTTTCGAGAGGTGATGCACTTGTGGTTCTGGAGGCCATGAAGATGGAACACACGCTGGCTGCTGCCCGCGACGGCACGGTTGCCGAGATATATGTGGCCGACGGTGACCAGGTGAGTGATGGTGATTTACTGGTTTCGCTGGTGCCGGAAAAGGAATAGCGTCGACTCCAGATCAGGATGTTTTTTGGTTGTTTCAACCAAAAACATAAACCTGATCGCTTCTTAAGTATCGGATCAACTTTATGGGTTCAAGCGAACCCATGTTGATCCCGGAGGTGTCGGCATGAATGTACGGCGAACACGACGCGGTGGCAGACGGCAGGCCGGAGCAGAAACGCCGGACAGGAATGTGAACTATCGCAACCTGGTCAGTCCGTTTGCGCCGCAACCGCTTTATTCCGACGACCAGATTGACCGCATACACGAACTGGCCAAGCAGGTGCTGGCAGAAATCGGTATTCGCGCATTGTTGCCGCGGGCTCGTGACACCTATCGCGCGGCCGGTTGTATCGTCGATGACGACACCATGATGGTGCGTATCGGTGACGAAATCATCGAGGCGGCAATTGCGTCCGCGCCCGGCAGTTTCGTGCTGCAGGCCAGCGATCCGGAAAACAATATACAGCTGGGCGGCAAGGCGCTGAATTTCATGCCGGTCGGTGGTCCTCCGGGATTTTCAGATATTGATGGCGGCAAGCAAACCGGGACCCGCGCTGCTGCGCGTAATTTTATGAAACTGTGCCAGCACTTCGATGTCATGCACGTGGCGGGCCCGTGTGTTGAAGCGCAGGACCTGGCGCTCAACGAGCGCCATCTGTGGGTGAAGCTGGATCATCTTACACTAACGAGCAAAGCCGTGTTCACCTGGGCACGGGGCACACCTCAGTCGATGGACGGGTTTGAAATGATCCGCATTGCACGCGGAGTGTCCGAAGACGAGTTCAAATCTGCCCATCACACTTATACGGTGATCAACACCAATTCGCCGCTGCAACTTGATATTCCGATGCTCAACGGACTGATGGACTTTGCCGAGTACAACCAGATTGTTGTCATCACGCCGTTCACCCTGTCGGGTGCCATGGCACCGGTGACCATTTCCGGTGCACTTGTGCAGCAACATGCAGAGTTTCTGGCGGCGCTGGTCATCAACCAGCTTGCGCGGCCGGGCGCGCCGGTTGTGTATGGCGCATTTACGTCAAATGTGGACATGAAGTCCGGTTCGCCGGCGTTTGGTACGCCTGAATACGTCAAGGCCGCATGGGGGTCTGGCCAGCTTGCAAGAAAACTTGGCCTGCCGTGGCGGTCATCGGCACCGACGGCATCGAATGCGCCGGATGCACAAGGTGCCTATGAGACGCAGCTTTCCCTGTGGGGGGCTATCCAGGGCGGATCGAATTTCATTGCCCACACCGCAGGCTGGCTGGAGGGCGGGCTGACCGCATCATTTGAGAAATTCATTCTCGATATTGAGGTCCTGCAGATGATTGCCGAGCTTTGCCAGCCGGTAAAGTTTGATGAAGACGAGCTGGCGTTGGATGCCATTCGTGAAGTGGGCCCGGGTGGTCATTATTTCGGGTGCGCCCATACCATGGAGCGGTATTCGACGGCGTTTTACAAACCACTGGTGTCGGACTGGAGCAATTACGGCCAGTGGACCGAGAACGGATCCCTGACTGCGACGCAAAGAGCCAATACCATCTGGAAGAAGGTGGTCGCTGATTTCGAACCGCCGGTCATGGAGCCCGGCGTCCGCGCCGAACTGGACGAGTATATTGAACGCCGCATTGCTGCAGGCGGTGCATTGCCGGAATCGTGAGACTGGTGCCGGATATCAGCCTGCCGTCACGTGCGCATGTGCCGGGGTCAGGCAGTGTGCCGGACCTGGTGCCGCTTGAGCGTGCGAAGGACCTCACACCCGCAGTAACACAGGCGGCTGAGTGGCAGGAAAACGTGCCGTACCTTTATGGTCATGACCTGCTGCAGGCCGGTTACTACTGGGAAGCTCACGAGGTGTGGGAGGCAGTTTGGCTGGCCACGCCGGCCAATGGTCCGGAACGGCTTTTGCTGCAGGCGCTTATCCAGAACGCCAACGCACGACTGAAATCCGGCATGCAGCGCGAAAACGCTGCGGCACGGTTGTATACCCGGGTCGAGGAGTTGCGAATTGATCTGGTTGCAAGGCTGGGTGGGCAGATTGAAACGTACATGGGTGTCGAAATAGGCAACAGTCACATGCATTATATCGCATGATTACTTTTATTTCATGCATTTTATGTGTGAAATTCCTTGACCGCCTCTGGCCATGCATATGATGGTGCAGGCTGGATTCAAAACGCCGGACCAGCCTGACATGAGCCGTATCGACTTTCAGACATCGCCCGACGCCTACAAACACTGGCGCATTGAACCCGACGGCGAGGTGGCCCGCCTGGTGATGGACGTGGACGAAACGGCAGGTCTGTTTGACGGTTATGAACTGAAACTCAACTCTTATGATCTGGGTGTGGACATCGAACTGGCTGACGCCATTCAGCGACTGCGGTTCGAATACCCGCAAGTCAAGACGGTCGTGCTGGCATCAGGCAAGGACAAGGTGTTCTGTGCCGGTGCCAACATCCGCATGCTTGGCGGATCGGCGCATTCGCACAAGGTGAATTTCTGCAAGTTCACCAACGAGACCCGCAATTCCATGGAAGAGGCGTCGGCAGAAAGCGGCCAGACCTATTTGTGCGCCGTATCCGGTGCCTGTGCCGGCGGCGGTTATGAACTGGCGCTGGCTTGCGACCATATCATGCTGACCGACGACGGTTCCTCCACGGTGTCATTGCCGGAAGTGCCGCTGCTGGCCGTATTGCCCGGTACCGGTGGTCTGACGCGGGTCACGGACAAGCGCAAGGTGAGGCGGGACCGCGCCGATGTCTTCTGCTCGCTTGAAGAGGGCATCCGCGGCAGGAAAGCCGTCGACTGGCGGTTGGTGGATGAAGTCGCACCGGCATCGAAGTTTGCTGATGCAGTGAGTGCGCGCGCGCTTGAACTGGCGGCGAAATCCGACCGGCCGTCCGACGGCACGGGTGTGATGCTCAAGCCTTTGAACAAGACCATCACGGAAAACGCGATTGCCTATTCAACCGTTTCCGTTGAATTTGATCGCAGTTCCCGAATAGCAACGATCAACATCACCGGTCCGGACACAGCTCCGCCTGCCGATGTCGCTGCAGCCGAGGGGCTCGGTGACCAGTTCTGGCCACTGCGCCTGGCCCGTGAACTGGATGATGCATTGCTGGAAATCCGCTTCAATGAGTTGGAAGTTGCCGTGGTGCAGTTCAAGTCTGCCGGTGATCCGGCTGTGGTGCTGGCCTATGACGAGTTCATGGACGCCAATGCCAGGCACTGGCTGATGCGCGAATTGCTGCTGTACTGGCGTCGCGTGCTGAAACGCGTTGACCTCACATCGAGGACGCTTGCGGTCATGGCGGAACCGGGGTCGTGTTTTGCCGGCACCCTGGCGGAGTTGTTGTTTGCCGCAGACCGGTCCTACATGGCAGACGGCCAGTTTGAAGGCGACAACCGGCCAGAGGCGACCATCGCGCTGGGGC
>JABDRA010000127.1 GCA_013041995.1 Anderseniella sp.
ATGTTGTTTATTCGGCAATTGATGAAGATGCGCCGTGCACACTGTCTGCGACGGTCATCGGCGAGGTGGTCCGCAAGCAGATCGGATTTGACGGCCTGCTGATGAGTGATGATCTGTCCATGAAGGCGCTGGATGCGTCGCTCGCCCAGGTGGTTGGCGAAAATCTGTCCAATTTCAGGTCGTCAATGCATGCACGCAGCGAACTGGCACTTAACGCCGGTTGTGATGTGCTGTTGCATTGCAATGGCGACATAGAAGAGATGAGACAGGTTGCCGACGCGGCCGGTACCCTGAAAGGTACAGCGAAAAAGCGGGCGCTGAGAGCGCTGTCATTCCTGCGTGCGCCGGATGATTTTGATGTGGCTGAAGCAGAACGCGTCCTGGACAGCATGATGGCAATGGCCTGAGAGGGCCGGCACATTTTCATCACATGGCGGCCACATCACTTGCGGATAAGTTCGCGTAGCCGCTGTCAGAGATGGCCAATCACGCTATATCTGGTGTATTGATTGTGACGAGCCCGCGATATGTGGGCAATGGAATGCGGATTTCATGAGCAAAGAGACGACAACTCCAGATCAGGACGAGCTATGGCCGGACGGTCAGGGCCCGGTGCGTCTTATGCCGGAACCGGAAGATGACGGTTTGCCGCTGATTGTTGATCTGGATGGTTTTGAAGGCCCGCTTGATCTCCTGTTGCAACTGGCGCGCAACCAGAAGGTCGACATCACCAGGATTTCCATTCTCGCACTTGCCGAGCAGTATCTCGTGTTTATCGAAGATGCCCGCAAGATGAAGCTGGAACTGGCTGCCGACTATCTCGTCATGGCAGCATGGCTTGCCTATCTGAAGTCACGCCTGTTGTTGCCAAAGGAAGCCGATGATGGCGATGAACCGCCGCCGGAAGAACTGGCGGCCCGGTTACAGTTCCGGCTGCAGCGATTGCAGGCCATGCGTGATGCCGGCGCCAAGCTTATGTCGCGCAACCGTCTCGGGCGTGATGTGTTTGCGCGTGGCTGGCCGGAACCTGTCGTTGTTGAAAAGCAGGTTGAGTGGGGCGATACGCTGATTGACCTGTTGCAGGTCTATGCGGATCGTCGCCAGCGCAAGGCTGCGCACCATAATTACGAAATCAAGCGGATGCCGGTGTGGACCCTGAAGGAGGCCCGCACGGCGCTGGAGCGGATGTTGGGCACCATGGATGACTGGGGCCGGTTTGACAGCTATTTGCTGGAATATCTGGTGGAGCCGGAAAAACGCGCATCCGTGCTTGCATCGGGGTTCACCGCGTCACTTGAACTGGTGCGTGAGGGTGTGCTGGAAGTGCGCCAGGAAAAGTCATTTGAACCGATTTATATGCGGCGCTCACGCGCAGGCTAGATGTTATGGCCCGGGTTCAGGGCCAAATGGGGCAAGAGGGTTTACAAGTTGGCCAAGCAAGCTGTGAAGATAAAGAACGTACAAGAGCCTTCGGATGAACTCGAGGGCGAGCTGGCGGAAGCCGCATCATCCGCCGATGGCATCGCGTCCGCACAAGACCTGCCGCCTGCCGATGACAGTGACCTGCCGGACTACCTGCTGCGCAAGGGTGATGCGATTTCAGGTGTCATGCCGGAACTGCAGCAACAGCGTGTGGTCGAAGCTCTGCTGTTTGCGGCAACCGGACCGTTGTCAGAAGCCGAGCTTGCTGCCGCTTTGCCGAAGGGTACCGATATGGCGGGCCTGCTGGCTGCGGTGCAGGAAAGCTATCAGATGCGTGGCGTGAATCTGATGCAGATTGCTGGAAAATGGGCGTTCCGCACTGCTGATGACCTGAGTTTCCTGTTGCGTGAAGAAGCCACCGAGCAGAAGAAGCTGTCGCGGGCAGGCCTCGAAGTTTTATCGATCATCGCCTACCACCAGCCGGTCACCCGCGCTGAGATAGAGGATATCCGCGGTGTGGCCACGGCCAAGGGGACGCTGGATATCCTGATGGAAATTGGCTGGATCAAGATGCGGGGCCGCAGGCGTACACCTGGCCGTCCTGTTACCTATGGCACGACACAGGAATTCCTGGAACATTTCGGATTGAACGAAATACGTGATCTGCCTGGAATGGTTGAATTAAAAGGTGCCGGGCTGCTGTCAGGTAACCTGCCACCCGACATGTTCATACCAAGCCCCAGCGATGATGATGTACTGGGGCCGGATGAAGATCCGCTGGACTCAACGGATTTCGAGCCGGAGCTTGAAATGCACCTGCCGGACGATGAAGAGACTGACGATGCGGCGGCAGAACCCGATGAAGCCCTGAACATGGACTTGCCCGAAGTGCTCGACGACGATGGCAGGACTTAGAGCGCCTTGCGCATGTCGCCGGCTGCAGCAACCTATCGCGTGCCTGAATGCTGGATAGTTGGTACGCGTTGGTGTAATCACCATTCGCAATGACAGAAGTACTTCACAGAACGACCAGGGGCAGGTGGGGACCACGCGGCACGGCAGCGGCAGCGTTTGCCTCCAGCGTTACATTTGATGACGTGTCGCTGGCTTATGGCGATACCGAAGCTGTTCGCAATGTATCATTTGAATTGAAGCAGGGTGAAATCGTGTGCCTGCTGGGACCGTCGGGGTGTGGCAAGTCCACCTTGATGCGGCTGGCGGCTGGTGTGGAGCGTCCCGATTCAGGGCGCATCCTGCTCGACAATGCCGAGGTTGCGTCGGACAGCCGGTTCGTCCCGCCCGAAAAGCGCTCGGTCGGCCTGATGTTTCAGGACTATGCGTTGTTTCCCCATCTCACCGTCATGGGCAATGTGACGTTCGGGCTGAAGGGGGTGGACAAGCAAAGCGCGACCAATGCTGCACGTTCGGCCCTTTTGCGGGTTGGGCTGGATCATCTGGAAAAGTCCTATCCACATGAACTGTCGGGCGGTGAACAACAGCGTGTCGCCCTGGCCCGGGCAATTGTGCCGCGGCCGGCGGTTTTGCTGATGGATGAGCCATTCTCCGGACTGGATCAGCGTCTCAGGGAACATGTACGTCATGAAACCCTGGCGATCCTGAAGGAAACCCGTTCCAGTTCCATCCTGGTGACCCATGATCCCGAAGAGGCGATGGGTATGGCGGACCGTATCGTGCTGATGCGGGCAGGGCGCGTCGTGCAGATCGGCACGCCGGATGAGTTGTATCGCCATCCGGCGGATGCTGAGGCAGCCCGGTTTTTCTCCGATGTGAACGAGTTGCGGGTACGCATTGTCGATGGTGCCGCAGAAACGCCGCTTGGCCGGTTTGAGACCGAGGTTGGCGAAGAGGGTGGCCCGGCGCTTGTCATGATCCGGCCCCAGGCATTTGTGCGGACCGGTGATGACGATGAACGCTCGATAGTGGCGCAGGTTACCGATCAGCGGTTTTTGGGTGACAAGGTTGAACTCTCCCTGCTGTTTGAGGGGCTGAATGAGGTGGTGTACGCCAGGGTGGCCACGACCGGTTGTCCGAAGCTGGGGGAGACGGCTCGTTTCCGCCTCGATCACGATCATGTACTTGTGTTTGACAATCTGGGCGGCTGACACCATTTCACATATTAACTGCTCTGTGTTTGTTGCCGCTATCTCGTGTTGCGGCCCATAGGGCTTTCTGCAATAGTGCGCGCGAATTACGAGAGGTCCGGGTGGGCCTTTGTGTATAGGGAGAATTTAAATGTCTATCGGACCATGGCAAATTATCATTATCGTTCTGCTTTTGGTCGTCCTGTTTGGCCGCGGCAAGATTTCCGAGCTTATGGGGGACGTCGCCAAGGGCATCAAGAGCTTCAAGAAAGGCATCGCAGAAGAGACTGACGAAGCCAAGGAAACGGTCGCTGACACAGCCAAGACCATTGAGCTGGAAGCAGAAGAGTTGACCGAGAAGACCAAGGACAAGGCCAAGAGCTGATTTGCTCTGGTAATGTCGCAGGCTGCTGATTGACGGCAGCCTGTCCGGTCAGTCTTGGCAGGGTCTTTCCTTAGAGCAACATGGGTTCAAGTGAACCCATCAAGTCGCTCTAACACTTTGAAAGCGATCAGGTTTATGATTTTTGGTTGAATCAACCAAAAAACATCCTGATCTACCGTTCGGGAACAGAAGTTCACATGTTCGATTTCGGCATAGGCAGTACGGAACTGATGCTCATTGCGGTCGTCGCACTGATTGTCATCGGTCCGCGTGATCTGCCCAAAGTGCTGCGTACGGTCGGCCAGGTGATGACCAAGGTCCGGGCCATGGCGCGGGAGTTTCAGGGTCATATCGAGGAAGCCGCGAAAGACACTGGTCTTGATGACCTGAAAAAGGATATCTCCAAGGCGACCAATTTCGACATGAACGAGACTTTGAGCGATATCGCCCGTGAACCGGGCAAGGTGTCGACACCGGCCTCGAAGGAAGCACCGAAGCCAACGCCTGAGCCTGACGCAAAGCCTGCCAAGGAAGCTGCGGTGTCAAAGAAAACCGCCACCAAGAAAACGGCAGTCAAGAAAGCCGGTGCCAAGAAAGCCGCTGTGGCCAAGGACAAGACTGCATGAGCGCGAGCGAAGACGATATTGAAGCTTCCAGCGCCCCGCTTATCGAGCACCTGGCTGAACTTCGGACCCGGTTGATCAAGTCGGTCATCGGCTTTGCCCTGATGTTCGTCGTCTGCTTCTATTTTGCCGACAAGATTTTTGATTTCCTGCTGGTCCCTTACCAGTGGGCCGTGGGCGAAGATCAGGAACTGAAACTGATTTTCACCGCGCCGCAGGAGTTCTTCTTCACACAGTTGAAGATCGGTATGTTCGGCGGGCTGTTCCTGGCGTTTCCGCTGATTGCCACGCAGATCTACATGTTTGTGGCGCCGGGCCTCTACAAGAACGAACGTAATGCGTTCAAGCCGTATCTTTATGCCACGCCGGTTCTGTTTATGGCCGGTGCCTCGCTGGTGTTCTTCATGGTCATGCCGATTGCCATGCGGTTCTTTATCAGCTTCCAGCAGACCGGCGCGGACGGGCGAGCTGTCATTGAACTGCTGCCCAAGGTATCGGAATATCTCAGCCTGACCATGACGCTGATACTGGCGTTCGGCATCTGTTTCCAGATGCCGGTTATCCTGACCCTGCTTGGCCGGGTCGGCATCATCACATCGCAAGGTTTGAAGGAAAAGCGCAAATACGCAGTGGTCGGGGTGTTTGTGGCCGCAGCCGTGCTGACACCGCCTGATCCGTTTTCCCAACTTGGGCTGGGTATCCCGTTATTGCTGCTCTACGAAGCCTCGATCTGGACAGTTCGTCTGGTGGAGAAAAGACGCGATGCCGCCGAAGCTGCGCGTGAGGCGGAAGAAGGCGCAGACGAAGCCTGATCCCACTGTCCGTCCATCACATTGCTCTACTTTGCCAAAGATCCGCAGTGGAACTGATTTCGTGACAGCGTCCGAAGCCGGTTGACATTCGTCAAGGCATCGACAGCCAAATTGCCGAATACTTGCGCCATACAACGGGACGGCTTGCACCTATTGTGCCTGTGACACCTATTGTGCCTGTGACATGGAAAGTGGGATATGAGAATTCAAACATGTGCGAAAACAACAGCGGCAGCGGTATGTTCACTTTTGATTCTGAGCGTTCCCACCGTTGCGGATGACAACAGCAACTCGCCTGGATGGTGGGGCGGATGGGGCATGCATTCGATGATGGGGCGAGGCGATCGTCGAGGACGTGGCCGGGGGTGTATGATGGGCGATGGGCCGACAGCACTGCTTGACCGGGTCGATGGCCGTCTGGCGTCCCTGAAAACCGAGTTGAAGATCACTGATGCCCAGTCAGAAGCCTGGTCCAGTCTTGCCCAGACGATCCGCATCAACAGCGAAGCCCACAACGCCATGCATCGTGAAATGATGAAGGAAATGCATGATGGAGACTTTTTCGACAAACCGCTGCCCGACCGGCTGGTGATCCGGGAAACCCATCTTGAAGCACGGTTGCAGCAGGTGAAAAACGTAAAAGAAGAAGTCGAGAAGCTCTACGCTGTACTGGATGACGGTCAGAAAAAATCTGCTGATGAAATCATGCTGCCCATGATGGGAATGGATTGCGGCATGGGCCGTGGGATGATGTCAAATTAGCTTTGTGTGTCAGTCGTGACCCGTCACGCCGGAAACTGTGATCGGCATCTGCCTGTCGCTGATTCATCTGATACAGACCGGGCAATTGCCGCGCTGGTCAATTGCTCAATTTGCTACGTCTTAAGAACCGGGTTGCTGTTATGACGTTCTGCTTCAGCTTGCTTGCAAGATCGCTCGACCGGGATGACCTGGCTTGGTCGCGCTGACTGAAGGTTAGTGCCATGGCGTCACTTATCTGGAAAACCCTCGCACCAACCTTGCCTATGTGTTCATGCTCTTCAGCTAGTTTGAAAGTCTCTAATTCTCCGGGCAAATCGATGCAATCTGCAGCGGCGTCTGTAACCATTACATAGCGATGGCCTTTGACGCTGTTCTTCATCATGCGGTGAAGGATGATGACGTCGGTGCCGAAATGATCAATGGAGCCGCGAAATTCGAACCGGCTCGCACGTCCGCGATGAACGAAGATTTTAAGATCAAGGTCTTTGATCTGGCGGCAGGCGCTGCATGGACACATATTGGATTCAATCAAACGCGCACGTTCCCGAAAGAACGCCGCAAATATATCCATAACGGTTTGGCCGATTTCAGTATTTGTCAGTTGTTTTGAATCGACGAAAAACAGAGCGGCATCGCCCTCCAGCTTTGACAATTGCAGCTTCCTGGTTGCGGAATCGATCATTGCATTCAGCAACGAGAAAACCACATGTCTTGCATGGCCAAATGCAAATCGATTGCCGGTCATGAACCGTGTGTAATGGCTGATGTCAGGCAATATGAAGATCGTGTCGTGAGCATCTGCGTCTTCGGCGGATATGGGTCCTTGTGGCGAGGTGGCCGGCACATGCAAAAATCCAGGATTGAGTGCCGCAATGTCAGCCAACAGCAACCTGTCAGATGGCGTTTTTCTCGAAAAGAAGAATATCGCTGCGAGCAAAAGACCTAAAAGTACTGCCGCGGTAGAACCATACACAACCAGATGGTGCGGTAGATTCATCACAGGGTGATCGGTCAACAGACATTTCCTCGACAATGTTTCATTTCAAATGTTTCACGCGGCTTTAGGAACTCGCATAAAGCGGATTTCACTAAGTCACAGTGAACTGTCCCATCATGCCTGCATCTTCGTGTTCAAGTATGTGGCAATGGAACATGAACGGTTTCTGGTCGGCAGCAGCATGATCAAAACGAACGAGGATCTCGACCTGCTTGTCCACCAGCACCGTATCCTTCCAGCCCCGATTTTCAATTCCTGGCCTGTTTCCATTTTCCGACAGGACCTGGAAATAAGCTCCATGAATATGAAATGGATGCGCCAGCATCGGGCTCTCGACTATCCAATGCTCAACCGTCCCTTTCGCAACGGTGAAGTCGGTACGCTCGATGTCGAATGGGCGGCCATTGATGGCAAAGCCAGCGCCCATTCCACCATGCATCATGCCGGGGCCCATCGACATATCCAGAGATATTCTGCGTTGCCTGATCCCTTTGCCGTCGAGATTCGGCACATCACTGTCGATCTGATCCGGCAGGCGATCAATGGATGACTTCAGGCGATCATCGACAGAAAAAGGAAGCACAACAAATGATCTGTCCCGGAAAGCATCCATCATGCGAGACATACCACCCATCATACCACCCATCATGCCGCCCATCATGCCGCCTGATCCCACATTGGCGTCCTCGGCACTCATCAGCGAAGTGGATCCTGCCTTGCCGAAATCGACGAGGACTTCGGCGCGTTCACCGGGTGATAGACGAAGTTGCCGGACGGCCGCTGGTTTCGACAAATAACCGCCGTCAGTCGCAATCATGTGCATCGGGCGGCCATCCTCCAGAAACAGCGAGAAGATACGTGCGTTGCTGGCATTGAGCAGCCTGAGCCGGACTATGCCCCGAGGAACGACAGCCAAACCGTCTGTTTGGCCGTTCACGAGGATCCGGTCGCCGACAAACCCGTGCATCAGGTCCATCATGTGCGGCCTGTAAGACATGCGACCGGCGTCGTCGAAACGCTTGTCCTGCAAGACGAGTAGAAGATCGTTTTCGCCATAGGCATCCGGCAACCCTCTATCCCGGTCCCGTCCGTCGGTAACTTGTATCGCGCCAGCCAATCCCTGGTACACCTGGCGCGCGGTGTGTTCGTGAATGTGAGTGTGATACCATGCAGTCGATGGAGGTTGGGAAACATCCAGTTGCGGCGTCCAACTTTCACCTGTTGCTATCTTTTGATGTGGACCACCGTCTTGTACTCCGGGCAGGAGCAGGCCATGCCAGTGAACGGTGATGGCTTCGTTTAGAGTGTTTTGTATTCTGGCCTGGACTGCGCCATTTGCTATCCGCAGCGTAGGACCCAGATAATCCTGGTTGAAACCGTATGTTTTTGATGTCGCTTGGCCTGTGAAACTGACTGCACCGTCCATTGCAGTCAGTCCAAAGCGTCCGGTTGTTTGTGCGTCGAGCAGTTCCGGTAGCTGCAGTTTTTTGCGTTCTGAAAAATCATCTGCGCGTACACCGGGTGAGGAGACAAGACTGCCTGTCGTTGCACAGGCTGCACCTACCAACATCTCTCTTCTGTTCATAATCACGTTTGTGATCCCTTCTGGTTATCTCAAAGTTGCACACACCAGGTTTTCACTAGTGGACATGGGCTTCGGCTGTTGTCGAAAACCGCCGGAAAACCAACTCAAATTCTATGGTTGTCCCAGGCTCCATGTCTTCGGTGAGGCTGACCAGTTCCACCCTTATGTGCGACGTATCAAGATCGAGTGTCTCGTCACGGAGCACAGATAGATCATCGATTGCCCGCCGACCCAGAAACGGATCGAAAATGGTCATTCGAGTACCTTTGGCAAGGTCAGATCGAACAGATCTCAGATTAACCGGTTCGTTGCCATGGTTGATAATCTTGAATTGAAGTCGAGCGGTTCCACCAGCTTTAGTTGCCGGAACATTCGCAGCTTCAACGCTGACAGTATGATCATCGTTTCTCACATCATCAGCAATTGCCTGAGGCAAGCTGATCGTTGAGAAAAAAATACAAACCAGTGTGCGTGTGACGCGGAACATGGGGCATTTCCATTGCGGTTAGAGTAGGTGGCATCAGAGCCTGATCGACACTGATGCCGCTGTTTTGACAATTACCTGACTTGCTTCACGACCTGTCGTGCGTTTATGTCTGTGAAGACGAATTGCCTGATCCACACTCCAGAGGTGCGCAGCAAGTCTCACTTCGCCAGCCTGTAATCCTGATGGCATGCCTTGCAGCTTTTGCCGACCGCTCCGAGTTGGGGCAGAATATCTTTGGCAGATGAAGCCGTCTTGCCAGCCTCTGCCAGTGCCAGCGCATCAGAGTTGAGTTTGCCGGCGATTTCAGTGAAGCGGTCCCACTGTGTCCATATCACCGGCAGGGCCTCTGTGGGTTTGTCCAGTGATCCTTCGGGGAACATGTGCGGCATGTGCTTGGCATGTCCGGCTATCACGGAAGCAGACGCTTGCACGGCTTCCCCGCTAAACGCTGCATCGCCTTTCACCATGGCGGCGATGGATTTCATGCTTTTGCCGATCTCCTTCATTGCTTCCATGCGCTGCATGACCATGCCGGTTGCACCATCATGAGCCAGGGCAATTGCCGATGCGCCGGTGATGCCAACGGCTGCGGCGAGTGTGATTTTCAAATATTTCATGCGAATTGTTCCTTGATAACAATATGTCAGCGGGTAGCCGGCACGTGAAATTGCCGGGTAGATATTCGTCCATGGAAATGGATTGAGTTTCCATGGACGGTATAGATGCAAACCGTCACTTCACCTGCTTGACGATCATCCGGCCGTTCATGTCACCGAATTCAAACTGCTTTTTATCTCCAGCCTTGAGACTTTCAATCGTGGCCTTGTCCGGCGCGAAAAAAACCATCGTCATGGCTGGCATGTCGAGATTTTTGATATCTTCGTGCTTTACCGTCACCTTGCTCTGAGCCAGGTCGACCTTTTGCACCTCACCCGTTGTCCAGGTCACCTCTTCGGCAATAGCGGAGGTGAGTGAAGCGGCCAGAAAAGCGAATGCGGCCAGAGTTGTTTTCATTTGCATTTGATCATTTCCTTTCTTGATTGATCAGTTCATTGCAGAGTCTTCGTCAGTCATCCTTGTTTTGTATGCTTGCCTGCTTATTGGGCGGCATGGTTCTGGCATCTTTGGCTCGCGTCGCCTTCGGCACCTCACCCTTCCATTCATATGCGACAGTGCCTTCGGGGTGCCCGAACCAGCCCGGATCGCCATAGCTGTCCGAAGCCAGGCCCTCGCGCACCTTGACCACAGAGAACATGCCGCCCATTTCAAGCGGTCCGAACGGTCCCCATCCGGTCATCATCGGGATGGTGTTGTCGGGCAATGGCATCTCCATCGATCCCATATCGGCCATGCCTTCAGAGCCCATGGCCATGAACTCCGGCTGCACGCGCCGGGTCTTCTTCTGGTGCATGTCCAGCTTGGTGCCGATCTGGGTCGGTATGTCGTGGCCCATGGCATTCATGGTGTGATGGGATTTGTGGCAATGGATCGCCCAGTCGCCTTCATACACCGCGTCAAATTCATATGCCCGCATGCCGCCAACCGGTATATCGACCGTTACTTCCGGCCAGCGCGCCTGCTTCGGTACCCAGCCACCATCGGTGCATGTCACTTCGAAGTCATAGCC
>JABDRA010000132.1 GCA_013041995.1 Anderseniella sp.
GTGTTGTGCTGGAAAGTTCAGCGCCTGGCGTTGATCATCCCACAACTGCCGTTGAGATACCATTGTAGTGTTGGTTGTTGATGACATATTTGTCTCCCTTTTGTGCTGCACCGGGAAATCCAGCGCATGTACCACCACAAGCCCGCAAGCGCGGGCGGAGACGTCAGTCAATACAGCGGTTTTCAGAGTTGAAGGCGCTGGTGACGTCATGGATGCTTCCTTTGCGTGAGAAGTCCAGTGCATTTGGGGCACCGCATCAAATTGCGGGTATGGGCGGGAAGCACACCTTCGTGGCGACTGCGAAACAATGACCGCTTTCGGGGGTAAAGCAGACATTGTACGCGGCGATCAAAACCGTCTGCAGTTTGGTCTTGCCCGCTTTTGGTGGACGGTTCAAAAAGATCCGACTGACTGTCTTTCGAAGTCATCCGGGCTGATGTTGCCAATGTACCCATGGCGACGTTTTCGATTGTAGAACACTTCGATGTACTCGAACAGATCAGCACGGGCTTCCTCGCGGGTTCGGTAGCGAACCCTGTTTACACGCTCGCGCTTGAGGGCACCGAAGAAGCTCTCCACGACAGCATTGTCATAGCAGTTAACGCCTCCTTGGCCTGTTGCCCCATCGGCACAAGCTGCGCACGGTCACTGCCGGTCTGCACCACGTCATGGGCGACAATCAGATGATGGTCGATCTCCACGGCTGCCTGGACATTGTAACCGACCATGCCGGAACCACGGCCACTTGTCGCCATCGACCTTGCATCCGGATCGGTCAACGAGATCTGCTCATCCGGCACCTCAAGCATCCGCTTCTTCAGCATCTTCAGTCGAGCCATCTCCTCGTGCAGTCTGGAGATCTTCTCATGCAAGCGCTCGACACGCGAACTGATGGCATCGGTCGGGTCCTGGCGGTCGGCGGTGTCGAGCTGATGCAGATAGCGCGCGACGCTTTCTTCTATCTGCTGCATCCGCCGCGCCATCTTGGCCTTGGTGAAGTTCCGGTCCCGGTTGTTGACCGCCTTGAACTTCGACCCGTCAATGGCAACGCTTGCCACCGACAGTAGGCCGACTCGACGGCATAACTCGATAAACTGCGAACACACCTTGCCGATCGCAGCACCGTTATCCTTGCGAAAATCCGCAATCGTCTTGTGATCGGGGGCCAGCCGGCCCAAAAGCCACAACACTTCCACATTGCGTCCCGCCTCGCGCTCAAGCCGGCGGCTTGACTGCACCCGGTTCAAATAGCCGTAGACGTAAAGCTTCAACAGCACTGCAGGATGATATCCAGGCCGACCCGTCGCTGCTGCTATTGCGCGCTCAAACCCCAATCCCCAGAGGTCAAGCCCATCAACGAAAGCATCAATCACTCGAACAGGGTTGTCCTCGTCAATCCAATCCTCCAGCCGATCGGGAAACAACGTCGTCTGGTTACGATCAGCACCCTCGATAAAGCGGTTCATCAAATCCTCCGAGATCTCGGAGAATCATACCTGACTCGCGCGTTTCCACACAGTCAGGGTCAGAAACGGACATTGCAACAATGTTTTATGCACGTCTGTTTTACTTTCTAAAACAGACATCAAGTATGCTGAAAATGCGCTTCCGTGTTGCTATCAACTGGTTCGTAAGCGTCCGGGCGTTGCACACTGTCAGTTGTTGACAGGATTTTGGGCTTTCCAGTTCCAGGGGAGCAGTTCGTCGATCCGATTTGCTGGATGGTCATCGACTATGCGTTGAAGCACATCGGTGAGATAGCTGTAGGGCTCCACCTTGTTGAGCTTCGCAGTCTCGACCAGCGAACAGACAGTTGCCCAACGCTTGGCGCCACGATCACTGCCGGCAAACAGATGGTTTTTACGGCCAAGTGCGATAGGGCGGATGGCGCGTTCAACGGGATTGGTGTCGAGTTCGACACGGCCATCTTCCAGGAACCTGCTGAGTCCGGTCCAGCGGGTCAATGCATACCGGATTGCCTCGGCAAGCTTGCCGCTCTGGGGGATACGCGGCAACTGCACTTCCAGCCATTGCTTCAATTCCATGATGGGTGGTCGTGCCGTGGTCTGGCGCACGGCAAGCCGTTCTTCAGGTTTGTTGCCTCTGATCTTTGCTTCGATGGCGTAAAGCTCGGCAATGCGACGGACGGCTTCGCCTGCAATCGGCGATCCGTCTGCTTTGGCGATCTCGTAAAACCTGCGCCTGGCATGCGCCCAGCAGGCGGCAAGCACGATCCTGTCATCACGGGTCAGCTGCTCGAACCCGATATAACCATCGACATGCAGAACGCCTCTATAGTCTTTCAGATGATCCTTCGGTCGCTGCGCTCGTCGATCAGGCTCATAGAAGTAAACAGCGGCGGGTGGATCTGGGCCTGACCAGCCTCGCTGGTCACGGGCATAAACCCACAACCGACCGGTCTTGGTTCGCCGGCGCCCGGGATCGAGCACCGGCAGTGGTGTGTCGTCGGCGTACAGGTGATTGGAGGCAAGAATATTTTGGCCCAACCTGTCATGCAGTGCATCGAGCCACCAGCAGGCGCCGCCTACCCATCCTGCAAGCGTTGAGCGCTCGATCTCCACACCCTGGCGGGCAAACATCTGCGATTGGCGATACAAGGGAAGATGATCGCAATATTTGCTGATCAGGACGTGCGCAATCAGGGCTGGTGTTGCATACCCGCCGGTGATGATCCTCTGGGTTGCTGAGACTTGCGCCACTGTTTCGCACTGCCGGCATGCATATTTGGGACGGCGAATACGGATCACCCGTAAAGTGGCCGGTATCCAGTCAAGCATTTCGCTGACGCTCTCGCCGATCTCGTGAAGTGTTCCACCGCAGCGGGAGCAGCTGCCATCCTCGATATCAAGCAACACTTCCTTGCGGATGAGATGATCAGGCAGCGGCTTGCGCCGCGCCGGTGTCCGCTCGGCCACTGGCGGCACAGGCTTGCTCTCGAAGACTTCTGCTATGTCGGTATCCAGTTCCTCCAGCGCGAGCGCCAACTGGTCCCGATCAAGCCGCTCGGACCGGCGTCCATACTGGGCACGTTGCAGCTGTTTGATAATCTGCCGGAGGCGGGTAATCTCGCTGTCGCGATGCTCGACGAGGCCGGTCATGTCGCGCACCAGCCGGTGCAGGACAGCTGTATCGCGAGGTAGATTATCAAGGTCGAACCGCATGGCTGATTATACATCTACCAGGTCATAAAACCAAGCATTTTCAGTATATTGAGGGACTTTACCCGGCCCGTTCAGGCCGCCACACCCGCTCCGGCGCGCGCCAGTCGATCCCCTCGATCAGCATCGACAGTTGAGCAGAACTCAGCACGACCCTGCCACCGTGATCATCGACCTGTGGCCAGATGAACCCACCCTGATCAAGACGCTTTGTGAACAGGCACAGGCCATTGCCATCCCAGAACACAATCTTGATCAGGTTTGCTTTGCGGCCGCGAAAGGCAAACAGGTGACCCGAGAACGGATCGGCCCGCAGCACTGCCTCGACCAGCATGGCCAGAC
>JABDRA010000240.1 GCA_013041995.1 Anderseniella sp.
TGCCCTGTGTGCCGGCCTGTTCGTGCTGGGCGGCCGCATGGCCACCGACATCGCGGTGATGTCGAGCGTCGGCAAACAGGCCCGGCGCCCGGACCGGTTCGCATCAAGGCCCATCGATACGCTCGTCATAGTGGCGGGCCTGACATTCATAGCACTGCCAATGCTGGCCATTGTCCTGTCCGGCATTACGGCTCCTTTCAGGGTCATCGTTTCGCAATCGGTGTTCTGGCGCGCGCTCGCCACGTCATCCATCCTTGCGCTCACTGCCGCCAGCCTTGCCCTGGTGATTGCCTGGAGCCTGCTTGCAGCACAGCGCACCATCATGCGCCGCCGCGCGCCGTCGCGCGCAGCATCTGCATTCATGTCCTGCATGCAGGCATCAGGTTCCCTGATCCTGGTTGTTCCCCCGGTCGTGATAGGAGCCGGATGGTTTGTCGTATTGCACCGGACAGGGCTGGCTAATTCTGCGGCACCTGCCATTGTGGCAATCGTCAATGCACTCATGGCGCTGCCCTTTGCATTGCGCATCCTGAGGCCTGCGGTGGTTGGGCAGGCGCAGGTCCATGACCGGTTATGTGCCAGCTTAGGGCTTTCCGGACTACAAAGATGGCGCCTGATAGATCTGCCTGTGCTGGCGCGGTCATTTGCCCTGGCGTTTGCCTTTGCAGCTGCTCTGTCGATCGGGGACCTGGGAGCCGCAGCTCTTTTTGGCTCCGCAGACTTCATCACCCTGCCACTTCTCCTGCTTCAGAAAATGGGCAGTTACCGGTCTGTTGAGGCTGCCGGAATTGCACTGTTGCTGGCCGGCTTCTGCCTCGGGTTGATCTGGCTGGCCGAGCAACTGAAAGTGGAGACACAATCGCAATGACCGGCGCCGCCATCCAGCTCGACGACGTGGATTTCGCCTATCCGGGCGGCGAACCACTGCACTTTTCCACCACCTTCCAGGCGGGCAGCTTTACCGGTCTCATCGGTCCGTCAGGGTCCGGCAAGACCACGCTGATCAATCTGATTGCCGGATTTGAGGAACCCGCCTCCGGCCATATAAGTTTTGACGGCATCGACGCGGTTGGAACGGAACCTGCCGATCGTCCCGTTACCATGGTGTTCCAGGACAACAATCTGTTTTCCCACCTGAATGTCTTCACCAACATTGCACTCGGCGTGTCAGCCTCCCTGGACCTGTCCGGCGACGACCGGGCCCTGATCGCAACCTCGATGGAGGAAACCGGGCTGTCAGGGCTTGATCAGAGGTTGCCCCGTGAATTGTCCGGCGGACAGCGCCAGCGGGTGGCCATCGCCCGGGCGCTGGTCCGCGACCGGCCGGTACTGCTGCTGGATGAACCATTTGCAGCACTTGGCCCTGCCCTGAGACGGGACATGCTGCGGCTTGTCAGCAACATTCACAAGCAGCGCGCGATGACCGTCATCCTGGTCTCGCATGACCCGGCGGATGTAAAGTTTGCCGCAACTCACGCAGCGTTTCTCGATGCCGGCCGGGTTATCGCCAACCGCCCGGTCGATGCTCTTTTCAGCGCATCAGACATTCCCGGTTTGCAAGGCTATCTGGGCACCTGACGTCTTACCATTGCCCACAAGCAATGGAACAGTGCTGCCTATTACCCTCTTTTCAGTTTCAATTAACGGACCAGTTTCATGACGCTTGCCAATGGCCACCGGCACCTCGCCATTCCCGGCCCCACGAACATGCCCGATGAAGTGCTCAACGCGCTGCACCAGGCATCTGTCGACATTTACGGCGGCAGGTCGGAAATCGCATCCCGGGCCTGCATGAAAGACCTCAAGAAGGTGTTTCGCACCAAGGGCGCCATGTACATCTATGCCGCCAATGGCCACGGCGCCTGGGAAGCGGCCCTGACCAACACACTGTCCAAGGGCGACAAGGTGCAGGTACTTGAGTCAGGACTGTTTCCGATAGTGTGGGGTGAGAACGCCGACAGTCTCGGCATCGAAACCGAAGTCCTTGCCGAACGGCCCGGCCGCGCCGTTGATCTGGACGCGGTTACGGCCCGGCTGGCGGCCGACTCAGCGCACGAGTTCAAGGCGATACTGATGGTGCAGGCAGATACGGCAACCGGCGTTGTCAACGATGTTAAGGGTGTGCGCTCAGCCCTGGATGAAACCGGTCACCCGGCCATGCTGATGGTCGACACAATCGCCTCACTCGGCTGCATGGAATTCGATATGGACGGCTGGGGTGTCGATGTCACCGTGGCCGGTGCCCAGAAGGGCCTGATGACACCGCCAGGCCTGAGTTTTACTGCCGTCAGCGCCAAGGCCAAGCGGGCGCACAAAACTGCCGGGCTGGTCACCAACTACTGGGACTGGACGTTCCGGGACGGCAAGGAACACTATATGTGGTACGCCGGAACGCCTCCTGTGCAGATGGTGTTCGCACTTCGCAAGGCGCTCGAAATGCTGCTCGCCGAAGGCCTCGACAACGTCATCCATCGCCATGCGGTACTGGCAGGCGCGACCCGGGCGGCCGTTACGACCTGGACATCGAAAGGCGATACCCGGTTCGCCGTGTCTGAGCCGGCTGAACGCAGCAATTCGGTCACCTGCATGCTCATGCCACGCGGCGAAAGCTCGCGTATTCTGGACTATTGTGAAAACAATCTCGGCGTCACCATCGGCCGTGGCATCGGCCGGCTCGATGACAGGGCAATCCGCATCGCCCATATGGGCCACGTCAATGCCTATAACCAGCTGGGAACACTGGCCGCAATCGAAACCGCCATGGCAGCGCTTGACATCGAGCATGGGCCGGGTGGTGCGCAGTCGGCTATTGAGTACATCGCCAACCATGTAAAGTGACGTTCATGACACACGCCGATCTCATCATCCGCAATGCCCGCATCATGACAATGGATGATGCGTGTCCGTGGGCTGAGAGCCTGGCGGTTTCGGGAAATGTGGTCATTGCCGTCGGCAGCACCGACGAGGTAGGCAACCTGGCGGGCCCTGCGACCCGGACCATCGATGCCGGCGGCGCCAGCGTTCTGCCCGGTTTCATAGAAAGTCATCTGCACATTTTTTCCGGTGCAGCGTCGCTGTCCCGCCTCGATCTGACCGGCGTCGAGGGTAAGGACGCGCTTCGAAACGCCGTGATGAACTGGAGCGCCCGGCAGCCCGACGGCATAATTTTCGCCAATCAGGCCCACTATACCATACTGGGTTCCGGCCCCATTACCCGCCAGATGCTGGATGAAGCCTGCCCTGACCGGCCGTTCGCCATGATGGCACCGGACTCTCACACGGCCTGGGCAAACACATCGGCTCTTGCCGCCGCCGGCATCCTGAACGGCAGGCAGATAAATCCCGGCAGTGAAATTGTCATGGCGGCAGATGGCACTGCGTCCGGAGAACTGCGTGAAACCGATGCATTCGCGCCGGTGATCGCAATGACCGAAAACCAGGGCCGCGAAGCGCTCGGATACACCACCGCCCGCAACCCCGTGCTTGCGCCAACCCGGTCACAACGCGCCGCAGACATCATGACCCTCCAGCAGGGTATTGAGTATTGTGCCTCGCTTGGCATTACCTCAATGCACAATATGGATGGCAATCTGTATCAGTGCGAACTGCTGCAGGACATTCATCAGGCCGGCGGCCTGGACTGCCGCATAGAAGTGCCGTTCCACTACAAGAACGACAAGCAGCTCTCTGATCTTGAAGAAGCAGAACACATGCGCCGCACCTGGAGCAGCGATCACCTGTGGTGCAACAGGGTCAAGCTGTTCATGGACGGCGTCCTGGACTCCGGTACCGCGTTCGTACTGGACGGGTATCCGGACGACCCCTCATCAACCGGTGATCCCTTGTTCAGTGCTGAGGAATTCAACGACATCGCCTCACAATGTGACAGCCGCGGGTTTCAGATTGCCGTCCACGCCATCGGAGATGCAGCAGTACGGCGCACCCTGGATGGGTATCAGGCGGCCCGGAAGATCAACGGCAACCGAGACAGCCGTCACCGCATTGAACACATCGAAATCATCGACGAAGCGGATATCAAACGGTTTGCCGAGCTTGGTGTGATTGCATCCATGCAACCTCTGCACGCTCTCGGTACAGGGTCCTATCCAATGGAGCCGACCCGCTCAAAGATCGGTGATGCCAAGCTTGCCCGCGCCTTTGCCTGGAACACACTGCGCAATGCAGGCGCAAGCTTGTGCTTTGCCAGTGACTGGCCGGTGTCGCCGGTTGATCCGCTGGCGTCGATCAAGGCTGCGATGACACGGGAAAAGCTACACCCGTCACATCCCGACCAGCGCCAGTCACTGCATCAGGCCGTGCATGGCTACACCGCCGGTGGCGCCTATGCCGAGTTCAACGAAAACCGCAAGGGAACGCTGAAGGCAGGAT
>JABDRA010000134.1 GCA_013041995.1 Anderseniella sp.
GACGTCATTGCGAAACTTGCCCGATGCACCACATCGCGCTGCGTTCCGCAATTAGCCGAGTGACCGGATTTGGACCATCAAATGGCTCACAATAAGAGCAAACCGCTTTAGGTCCTGGTGGTTTGTGGAAAAGCCATATCTGCCGTGTACTTGTCGAAGCTTGTCAGCGTCTGCTGATTGCACTCTGTTTGCCAGCGAGAACCGGGCATCACCGCCGAAACACAGTGATATTTTTGCCGGTATGAACGGGTGCGGTCATTGTCCTCAATGGCAATTGCCACCATTCCTGCAACGACTCCCTTTTGTCGTTCGACAAGCCTGATGGCGCCATCCATTGTGCCGCCCGTCTCCACCCACTGATCCACCAATAAAACCCGTGTACCAGATGCGAAGGCGGGCAGCCGCATTTCCATGTCTTGTGTGCGTCCTGAATAGTTTCCAAAACTGACCTTGTCCGTATCGACACACAGTTTGCCTGCCTTGCGGATCGGCAAAAAACCAACACCCATGCGTGTTGCAAGTGCAGAGCCGAGCACGAAGCCCATTGCATCAAGCCCTGCCACGACATCAACATCAGTACCCTTGAGGTCTGCTGTAAAGTCGTCGAGCAGGTCATGGAATGCTGCTCCGTTGATGTAGATGGAGGTAGGGTCCAGCCATGCAAATTTCTCACCCTTCGTGTTGGGTGACATGATGTTGAGATACCAGCGGTCGTCGCGCGGGCCTTTGTCGTTGTGCATAGTGTTCATGAAACAGTTCCTCCACCAATAGTTCTGGCGACCTTCATCAGCCTGGAAAGCCGTGCCGGGTCGATATCGTAAAAGTTGCCGGACTGGTTGATGCCGGTTGCAACCATGAAGCAGTCCACGTCCGAATAGGCTCGTGCATTGTCTGGCGTTATGCCGGATGCAAGCGCTACTGGACGATCGCCAACACCTGCCCGGAACGCTTCTATCTTGGACAGGTCGGCCTCTTCGCCGGTTGCAATGCCCGATGTCGTAATGACATCCATGAAGGAAATAGCGTTGCGGGCCGCCGCTTCATAATGCCCGGGTTCCACCAGGCGCTGGCTCTTGAATGCCGTGCCGCCGAAATACATGCCTGACCAGCCCGAGGCCTGCCTGGAGGCAGAAATTGCATCTGCCTCTGCCTGGGAGCCGGCATGTTCGTTTATACGCGCATCGTCGGCCCAGTAAGCGTCTGTCAGACATCCGTCACGCTCAAGATCGCCCAATATCGGAAACGCTTCGCGGCCTGTCACACCGAGAAAGTTGATGCCCATCCAAAGTGATGGAAACGCTGTCCGCACCTCCTTGATGATCGGCATGAACGGATCGAGGCCGAAATCATGATTTATCAGGAAGCAGCCGTGGGCGCCTTCACCGACCACGACGCTCACGTTCTCTAGGGTGCGCGGCGTATCCAGCACATGGATCACCGGCAGCACAACCGGGCCAGGGGATTTGAACAGCTTGTGAAATTCGTACCTTGTCATCTCCGCAACCTTAAGCGATTGCCTTTTCATGAGGGAAATTTATACTTCTAATGAAAGTATAAAATTTCAATATGCAGGTGACAGTTTGGCGACCACCAATCTACCGACAGACCTATTGCGCACGTTCATCACCGCAATAGATATGGGCGGCTATACACGGGCGGCAGAAATTCTAGGGCGCAGTCAACCGGCTGTCAGCCTTCAAATGCAACGACTGGAAGCGCTTCTTGGCAGCCGACTGATCAAGCAGTCCGGTCGCACCATGAAGCTGACCGAAGATGGCAAGGCGCTTGCCGTCATCGCCCGCCAGATGCTGCGGTTGAATGACATGGCGGTCGGCCAGTTTGAACGCACCCGTGTTGAAGATGCACTTCGCATCGGTCTGCCTATGGACTTTGCGGTCCAGGAGCTGCAGCAGGGACTGACCAGTTATGCCAGGTCACGGCAAGACGTCCGCATGGAAATTCAATGTGATCTGTCTCGAGTTTTACTGGAGCGGTTGCACAACGATGAGATTGATCTGGCAATCGCACTGTTTCCCGGTGGTGATCAGCAGTATCTGGTTCAGCAATGGAACGAGCAACCGGTTTGGGTTGCCCGGGAAGGATTGCGGTTTACTGCAACGGCTCCAGTTCCGCTGGTCACCCATCCGGAAGGCTGTGAGTACCGCAACCGCATGACTGCGGCGCTGACGGCTGCGCGGCGGGACTGGCGTATCGCTTATTCCAGCCCTGGAATTGGCGGACTCCAGCGAGCGATTTCCGACGGCCTCGGCGCGTCCGCCCTTACAAAACCAACGCTTTTTACCGGCGTCAGAACTCTGACGGCCTCAGATGGATTTCCGCCCCTTGAGCCATTGCATGTAGGACTATTTTACAAGCACTCAAGGCTGGGAAACATGGGCCATGCCGCAGCCAGTCAACTGATAGATCTGGTGAATGCCGCCGGGACAGGTGCTTTGTCAGCGCGCCCTGAAAGTTCATAAGCAGACCAAATACATCTATTATCAGGATCAATTTCCATTATCCTGAGACCTGACTTACCGTTTTGTTCTGTTTTGTGAATGTGGGGCTTGAATTCGGGGTCAGTGGGCTTGCTGACTTGTTGAACATGCGAAGCAAAAAAAATCCCAAAAGGAGGGTGTTAAATGAGTATCAGCAAAAAACCTGGAGTTTTCAAACCGGGACGCCGTGATGTATTGAAATTTGGTGGTGCAGCGGCGTTATCCATGCCGTTCGTCAGTCGGGCGTGGGCGCAAACTGTCGAAATCAATATGCTGGCGTGGTACGGCCATGGCGAGCCGGACATCGTTGGCGAATTTGAAGCTGCAAACAATGTGAAGTTCAAGCCGAAGTACTATGCCGGCGGTGACAATATGCTGGGTCTGATTGCCCAGTCTCCGCCCGGCACCTACGACATTATCCTGTCTGATGGCGAGTTCGTGCAGCAGTTGAATGCGGCAGGTTATATCGAAGAGCTTAACGCAGCTGACTACAACTTCGATGACATGCTTTATGATGATTTCAAAAAATTTCCTGGCCATTGGGCTGACGGCAAACTCCATTCCGTAATGGTGCGCTGTGGCCATCTTGGCGTGTCTTACAACAAGAATGCGATCACGGCTGAAGAAGCATCAAGTTACAAGTGCTTCTGGAAACCGGAGGTGAAGGGCAAGGTTGGTCACTTTGACTGGCACTTGCCGTCTCTTGGCATGATCAGCCTCTACAATGGCAACGGGGCAGGGCTTTGGGACCTGGATGATGCCAAGTGGACTGCGGTCAAGGAAGTAACTTCCAGCCTGCGCCCACAAGTCGGTGGCTTTTTTGACTATGGCGGCACATTCAACTCACTCAAGAACGGTGAGATGCAAGCTATGTGCGGTATTGGTGACTGGATTACCGGCGTTCTCGAGAAAGACGGTGCTCCTGTTGCATCTGTCGTGCCGAAAGAAGGCGGCATTCAGTGGACCGAGAGCTACTGCATCGGCAAGGGCACCGACAAGGCGGATATTATCAAAAAGTTCATTCAGTACATGTTGTCGCCTGAAGGGCAGGTCAAATCCGCACAGATGAAAGCGTATCCCGGGTTTGCTATTACCAAGGCCGGGCGCGCCAAATTGATCGAGGTGGACAAGAAGGAGGCTGAACGCACCGGCCAGATTGACGGCATGCCAAATGATCCGATTACCTTGCTCAAGGAAGGTCGGATTCATTATCGCGACATTCCGAAGCAGCAGAGCCTTGAAGACTGGAACGA
>JABDRA010000137.1 GCA_013041995.1 Anderseniella sp.
TCCTCGACAAATGCAATCACACGCTCACGCAACTCAATCGGATGTGCTTTGCCCATCACAATTCTCCTTCCAGAAGGAAAGAGAATCAGAACTCAAGTGATTTGGGAATCTTGAATCACAAAAACCACAACACGCTTTAGTATTCAACGCCGCAAGCGCCCATACCAAGAGGCACGTTACCACCTCGCGCCCGCGCTAATGTTTCTAAAATTTACAGTTGGGTTTTCCCCAGATCACTGTGAGATCCAGGCAGTCCTGACGGAAAAGCCGTTCGGATACAACGGTTTTCGATTGACGGGGTGAAATATTTCAATCGTGGCCGTTCTATCGCTTCTGAGCCGTGCTGCCCCCGCCCCCATTGCCAATTGGCCCGATTCACAGCAATATATGTGGGCTAATTTAAGTGCAGTTTTGGTACATCGAAACACTATGTTTTGGTACATCGACTAAAGTTTTTCACAGTGTAAGATATTGAAATAATTGAGTTTATGTATGGTGGGCGGTACTAGGTTCGAACTAGTGACCCCTACGATGTCAACGTAGTGCTCTACCACTGAGCTAACCGCCCGAAGGCTGCCTTTGTCGTGGACCCGGTTTCAGGTCATCGGCAGATCGGTCGCGTCTTGGACGCGAAGGCTTCTATATAAGGTTGCAGACAGCCATGCAAGGCCCGTTTGCAGGCGGCTGTCAGGCAGCAATCATCCGGTCGACTTCGCTGACCAGATCGCGCAAATGAAACGGCTTTGACAGTATCTTGGCATCGCGCGGTGCTTCGGAATCCGGGTGCAGGGCGACAGCCGCAAATCCGGTGATGAACATGATCTTCAGGGCCGGGTCCAGTTCGGCAGCCCGCCTGGCAAGCTCTATGCCATCCATTTCCGGCATCACGATATCGGTGAGCAGAAGATCAACCTCGCGCGACTTCAGTTCTTCAAACGCGCTAACACCTTCAGCAAACGAATGCACCTCGTGACCGGCGCGTTCCAGCGCACGGGCAAGAAAGCCGCGCATGTCGTTGTCATCTTCAGCAAGTAGAATACGAGCCATTGCCGCTTACCAGCCTCCAGCAATTACCTATGGCCAGTTTTGCGCACTGCCCACCCACACCGCGCCACCATACTGTCAAAGAGTAAACCGCATGTGAAGACACTCATTGTCATTTCGTTGAATTAAAGTGCCGTACACGTGTGTTTCGGCCGGGATGGCGGGCGTAAACGGCCCTGAATTTTGCGATACAGCTTCAACTGGTGAAATACACAGAGCCTGACCGACAATCAGCGTTGACGCACAGCCTGCGTCGGGGGCTTAATGGGCGTGGTGATTGCTACAACCACCGATTGTTCCTCCAACCATACAGCGACCTGCCCTGCTCATGACACGTGAAACCAAATCAGATCAGATTGAGCCCGGCTTCCAGATTGATGCGCCGCGTATGCAGACCTCGCCGGTTGTGTTTAATTCGCCGCATTCCGGCAGTGATTACGGGACCGAATTCCAGACATCATCCCGCCTGGACCTGCATAATCTGCGCCGCTCGGAGGATTGTTTCGTAGACGAATTGTTCAGCACGGCGACGGCCCTTGGCGCGCCGCTGATGAAGGCCCGGTTTCCCCGCGCCTGGCTGGATGTCAACCGGGAACCGTTTGAGCTTGATCCCAATATGTTTCATGATCCGCTGCCGGCACATGTCAACACCGCATCAGCGCGGGTGGCAGGTGGTCTGGGCACCATTCCGCGCATTGTGAGCGAAGGTGAGAACATATATCTGGACACACTGAGCTGGTCGGACGCCGACCGCCGGATTCAACACTATTACATGCCTTATCATGAGGCGCTCAGAGACCTCATGGCCGGCACGTTCAATCGATTTCAGACCGCCATTCTGGTGGACTGCCATTCGATGCCGTCGGTGGCGGGGCTTTCAGGATCCGGGCGCCCGGACATCGTGCTGGGCGACAGGCATGGAACCAGTTGTTCGGCCTGGATTGTCCGCCACCTTGAGGAACAGTTGCGCGCCCACGGGTTGAAGGTGTCGCGCAACCGGCCTTATGCCGGTGGTTTCATAACCCAGAAATACGGACGACCCCGGGAAGACGTTCATGCCGTGCAGATCGAAGTCAATCGCGGCCTGTACATGAATGAGACCACCTTGAAGAAAACCCGCGGGTTTTCCCGTCTGCAAACCCTGATGCTTGATGTCATGTCGCGATTTATTGCCCGCGCGTCCGAAACACTACCGCCGCGTTCTATTGCCGCCGAATAATGGGTACGCCAGCCAACCCGCCGCCAATTGTGTTGATTGAAGCCAGACCGGAACATGCGGCCGAAATCGATCGCCTTGTTGCGGCTTTTCACCAGCATGAAGGTGTCAACGTGGCAGCGCACGCACGGCGGACCTCAATCGACGCTCTGCTCGCCATGCCTGCCCAGGGACGTATTCTCCTGGTCCAGCACCGCGACGCCGAAATTGTTGGTTATGCGGTTCTTGCATTCGGATTTTCTCTGGAATTCGGCGGCCGCGACGCGTTTGTGGACGAATTGTTCATCGCTGACGTCTTTCGCGGGCAAGGTATCGGCACAGCCGCCCTGACGGCCGTGTGCGCATGGGCCCGTCAGGAAGGGTTGTGTGCGCTGCATCTGGAGGTGGAGCGGGACAACAA
>JABDRA010000142.1 GCA_013041995.1 Anderseniella sp.
CGAAGAAACTGTCTTCAACCGGCCGCATCAGATCGGCTATCTGCTTGCCGTCGGGCCGGGAGTGATCCAGCCATCGGGTGAAATCGTCAGGCTTGATGACGACCGGCATGCGGGTGTGTATCTGCGCCATCATGGCGTTGGGCTCGGTGGTCAGGATAGCCGCGCTTTCCAGTTCCGAGCCATCCGGAGAGGTCCAGTGCTCCCAGATACCTGCAAACGCAAACAAACCATTGTCTGGCCCGGTGATGTGAAACGGTTGCTTGCGGCCCGGCACATCGCCTTTCCATTCGTAAAACCCGTCAGCGGGAATGAGACAGCGCCGCCGTCGGATGGCATGACGGAAAGACGGCTTTTCAAACACCGTTTCCGAACGCGCATTGGTCAGGGGCTTGCCAGGTTTCATTTCCTTGGTCCAGGACGGTACAAATCCCCAGCGTACCAGTGCAAAATGCCGGTTGGCCTTCTCCCCCTTCACAATGGCAATGGGCTGGCCCGGGGCCACCACGTCACGCGGCGGGAAGTTGGGTTGTTCGGGATAATCGAACAACGCCCTGACCTCTTCGGGCGACTTGCGAAAGCTGTATAGATTGCACATTGTCGGCAATCTGCCACGACCATATCAGGATGTGAACAACCACCGATGACAATTGCACGTGTAAAACCGGTTCCGGGCGTCAGCACCATGACGCTGCGCGACGGCAAAGTGTTGCTTGCCAGGCGGGCCAAAAAGGCCGGATACGGGCTCTGGAGCCTGCCGGGCGGGCATATTGAAACCGGCGAGCTGGCCCGTGATGCCGCCTTGCGGGAACTGGCGGAAGAAACCGGTGTCACCGCCCGCCTGGACAGGCTGATCGAGTGTCAGGACATCATTCACCGCGATGCGCAAGGTATGGTGATCTTTCACTATGTGATTTCAGTGTTTTTATGCCACTGGCAGCGCGGCGAAGCCGTCGCGGCAACCGATGTGTCCGACGTCATGTGGGCTCAAGGATCCGACCTGGACAACCTGAACATGACGCACGGCACTGCAGAACTGATCAGAAACACCCTGAAAACCCTCACATAAAACTGATTGGCTTGTGAGCGGCCGATACGTCACCCTTCCATTCCATGAAACTGATAACAGGCATTATTGCCGCAGTGTTCCTTGCGAGCCTCACCCTGGCGTCACCGGCAAGCGACGAGGCGGACCGGTTTGTCCGCATGGGCTGGTCAAATACAGACTTTTCCAAAACCACGATACCGCTGTCTGAAGTGATGTCCGGCGGACCGCCACGCGACGGCATTCCACCCATCGACAATCCGCAATTCCAGCCTGTGAGCGCACAAAAGGACCTGTCGGCCAAGGACCCGGTTGTCTCCATCGAAATCAATGGCGATGCGCGGGCTTATCCGCTGCGCGTCCTGATCTGGCATGAAATCGTCAATGACACGGTGGGCGGCAAACCTGTTGCCGTCACCTATTGTCCACTGTGCAACGCAGCGATTGTGTTTGACCGCTTAGTTGATGGCGAGATCAAGGATTTCGGCACCACCGGCCTTTTACGCAATTCTGACCTGATCATGTATGACCGGCAAAGCGAAAGCTGGTGGCAGCAGTTCACCGGCCAGGCCATCGCCGGATCACAGGTCGGCAGCAGCCTGAAATTCGTAGCCGCCAGGCTGGAAAGCTGGGCGGATTTCACCAGCCGGTTTCCCGATGGCAAGGTGCTCGTTCCCAACAATCCCGGCTTTCGGAATTACGGCCGCAACCCCTACGTAGGTTATGACAGCGCGGCTGCACCGTTCCTGTATCGCGGCAAGATGCCCGACGGCATCAGTCCCATGGCCCGGGTGGTTGTCTACCGCGTCAATGGCAAGGTCAACGCCATTGCCCTGTCCATGCTGACCAAGAGTGAAGAACTGATGCACGGCAAGGTGACGATCAAATGGAAGGCCGGCCAGGCGTCTGCCCTGGATACAGGCGAGATTGCCAAGGGACGCGATGTCGGCAGTATCACCGTTCAGAAAAAGAATGCCTCGGGAAACTATGAAGATATTCCCTATGATGTCACATTTGCCTTTGTCGTAGAAGCCTTCGAACCGGGCACCGTCATTCAGAAGTAACCCCTGTTTCGGACACATTGACACCGCAATCTGGCGCACTTTTCCGGTCGTGTGGTGTTAATCATGGCGCGTTAACCTTTTGGCAAGTATCGGCGTGTGTCTCGCATGCCACATGCTAGTGTAAGGGTTCGAGCGACACATCCGAGTGATTGGAAAAGCTGTCGCCGGGTGGGGTAATAAAAAAAGACGACTGGAAACCAGGGTGAAACAATCGCCGGAAATCCGAATGCCGGAAGAAGATAATGGAGAAGAAGCGCAACGCAGCCGCCAGGCAGCCCTGCGCTATATCCTCGATGCATGGGAAGAAGCCGTCTATGACGGCCTGGATCCTGATTGCGTGGCAACGGCTGCCATTTTTGCAGCCCTGTCAGACATGATCGCCAGCTATGGCGAGGAACCGGTTGCCGTCATGGCCGAGCGCCTGCCGCAGCGCATTCGCAACGGCGAATTCACCGTCATTCGCACATTACAGTAAATCCCGGGCAGCAAGTCCAAACCCGAAATCAGAGCCCATATGGGCTCAGGCGATATCCACAACGATGCGGCCACGTACCTTGCCGGACATTATGTCGGCACCGGCAGCGATGACGTCATCCAGCTTGATGTGCGTGGTAAGGCTGTCGAGCTTGGCCATGTCCAGGTCTTTCGCCAGCCGCGCCCAGGCCTGCTCACGCCGCGGCTTCGGACACATGACTGAGTCTACACCCTGCAACCTGACACCGCGCAGAATGAACGGCGCAACCGAGGCCGGCAGATCCATGCCCTGGGCCAGGCCGCAGGCAGCAACGGCACCGCCGTAATTCATCTGTGACAACACATTTGCCAGCGTGGTTGATCCAACCGCATCCACACACCCTGCCCAGCGCGACTTGGCCAACGGCTTTGGCGGCGTATTGAATTCCTCGCGATCGATAATGCTGGACGCACCAAGACCTTTCAGGAACGCCTCCTCGGAAGTCCGCCCGGTAGATGCGGTTACCGAGTATCCGAGCCTGGACAGGATGGCGATGGCCACCGATCCGACACCACCGGCGGCACCGGTGACAAGAATTTCACCGCTGTCAGGCGTAATACCGGCATCTTCAAGCGCCATGACGCACAGCATTGACGTATAGCCTGCGGTTCCTATGGCCATGGCGTGGGCCGCGGTCATGCCGTCAGGCATTTTCACCAGCCAGTCACCCTCGACCCGCGCGCGTTCTGCAAAGCCGCCGGAATGGCCTTCACCGACACCCCAGCCGTTCAGGATAACCGCATCGCCCGGCTTGTAGTCGGGGTTATCGGAGGCTGAAACGGTACCGGCAAAGTCGATGCCCGGCGTCAGCGGGAACTTGCGGATAATCGGCGCCTTGGCCGTCAGCGCCAGCCCGTCCTTGTAATTGAGTGTGGAGTGGCTGATATCCACGGTGACGTCGCCGTCCATCAGGTCCGCATCGCTCAGTTCGACCAGCGCGGCGGTCTGTTTGTCATCGGTCTTGTTGATCTGAATTGCGCGAAAAGTGCCCGACATGGAAGTCTCTCCTGTTATGGTAACCCGGCATCCGCACCAAATGGCCCGGACACTTCTTGATCATGGCCCTTGGCTTATACCAAACGAAGTTACTATGTAAATCTGCTCACTCAAGCAAGACAGAGAATCGCATCAAATGACAGTTTTCATTGCCAGCCTGCCCGATCGTGCCGTCATCGAGATCAAAGGCGAGGACACCTTGCCGTTTCTGCAGGACCTGGTGACGGCCAATGTGGCTGACCTGAAACCTGAAACTGCAGTACACAGCGCCCTGTTGACGCCGCAGGGCAAGATACTGTTCGACTTTTTTATTGTGGGTGTTGAAGGCGGCGTGCTGCTGGACTGCGCGGCGGAAAGTGCCGCCAGCCTCGTCCAGAGGCTCACCATGTACCGGCTGCGCCGGGCGCTGAGCATCGATCAGGTCGATGATCGGGCTGTCGCGGCCGCCTGGGGTGACACTGATCTGTCGTCTTTCAGTGAAGGTCATAAATTTGCAGACC
>JABDRA010000151.1 GCA_013041995.1 Anderseniella sp.
GGGTTCAAGCGCCTGCAGCAAGGGCCGCTTGATCAGAAAACGGTCGGAAAAAATATCTGACTGCAACCGGTCGCGATCATCGACACCTTCAGCTTCGGCCATGCGGATCTCGATCATCTGCGCCGAGTAATTCCACTCATAAACGGCTGCAGCCAGGTCAAGTCCTTCATAACACTGCAGCCGGATCAGGTCGCGGCCAAGCACGCTGCTCAGCACCTTGGCAATTTCCGTCTTGCCGACACCGGCCTCGCCTTCCAGGAATAAGGGCCTGCCCATTTTCAAGGCCAGGTAAACCACCGTCGAAAGCGGCCGGTCAGCCAGATAGCCATCACTGGACAACAGTTCCTGAGTGGCATCAATTGAATCAGGTAGTGATTTGGGCATGCGTTTGCTCAATTTGTGTTGCTCTAAAAAAACAGTCCGCGAGCACGATACCCGCGGACCGGCATTGATGCGGGTAATGGTCTACTTGGCGGCAGCAATTGCCCGTTTGGCCATCACGCCCACAAGGTGTGCGCGATATTCGGCGGACGCATGAATATCCTCGTTCATGTCGTCAGCCTTGATCTTCACCTTGGCGATTGCGTCAGCGGAGAAATCTGCCGTCAGTGCCTTTTCCATCGCCTTTTCCCGGTAAGCCGAGCCTTTCGCACCGGTTACACCGACACGAACACCCTTTTTGCCGAAATCTGCCACGAATACGCCGACCATGGCATAGCGTGATGCCGGGTTCGGGAACTTCGAGTAGGCAGACTTTGCCGGAATTTCAAACTCGATCTGCTTGATGATCTCGTTTGTCCGCAATGCTGTTTCAAACAGGCTCTTGAAGAACTTGTCCGCTTCAATAGTGCGGCTGTCCGTAACCACCTTGGCATTGAGCGCCAGCAGGGCTGCAGGGTAATCCGCCGCCGGGTCTGCATTTGCGACCGAGCCGCCAATGGTGCCTCTGTGACGCACATGCGGATCGCCGATCATGCCGGCCAGCGCTGCAAGCGCCGGCACTGCCTTCTTCAGGTCAGAGCTGGAAGCGACTTCCGCATGGGTGGTGCCTGCCTTGATAGTGACCTCGGTCTTGGTCACGCTTACACCTGAATTGCCCAGGCCTGAAAGATCGATCACGTCTGTCGGTGAAGCCAGCCGCTGTTTCATGGTCGGGATCAGCGTCATGCCCCCCGCCATCAGCTTGCCTTCCTTCTTCGACTTGATGAGTTTAACCGCATCCGCCAGCTTCTTGGGACGGTGATATTCAAATTCATACATAGGTTTTCTCCTGTCCCTTTGGTTTATTCAGCCGCTTCGCGCAGGTGCGCCATGGCGTTCCAGACATTTTGCGGCGTTGCCGGCATTGACACGTCCTTGACTCCCAGTGCGCTGGTCAACGCATTCATGACCGCAGCAGGTGCTGCGATTGCGCCAGCCTCACCACAGCCCTTGATACCCAACGGGTTAGACGGGCATTCGGTCTTGGTAAAGCCAAGCTTGAATGATGGCAGATTATCTGCTCGTGGCATGCAATAGTCCATGTACGATCCGGTCAGAAGCTGACCGCCTTCATCATAAACAACCGCTTCGGTCAGCGCCTGACCGATACCTTGCGCAATGCCGCCATGCACCTGGCCTTCAACGATCATCGGATTGATGACATTGCCGAAGTCATCCACGGCCACCCAATCGACAATCTCGGTCACGCCTGTATCCGTGTCGACTTCCAGTTCGCAGATATGACAGCCCGCCGGGAAGGTGAAGTTGGTCGGATCGTGGAACGCGCCTTCCTTTAGGCCCGGCTCGATTTCAGAGGTCGGGAACTTGTGCGCCACATAGGCAGACAGTGCCACTTCGCCAAACGCCATCTTCTTGTCGGTGCCCTTGACCGAGAAGCTGCCGTCCTTGAACTCGATATCGCTCTCGGATGCTTCCATCACATGGGCTGCGACTTTTTTCGCCTTGGCCTCGATCTTGTCGAGCGCCTTGGAAATAGCCGTCATGCCGACCGCGCCGGAACGCGACCCATAAGTGCCCATGCCGAACTGAACCTTGTCGGTGTCTCCATGAACGATGGCTACCTGATCGGCCGGAATACCCAGCCGGTCCGATACAAGCTGTGCAAAGGTCGTCTCATGACCCTGGCCATGACTGTGCGACCCAGTGAGAATTTCAACCGTGCCGACCGGGTTCACACGAACTTCAGCAGACTCCCACAATCCAACAC